>JBKQWF010000126.1:0-25703 GCA_052139695.1 Limisphaerales bacterium | reverse complement strand
TGCAGCCGCCGATCCCAGTCGACTATTTCACCTAATTCGGCTTTCCGCGCAAGCTCAATCTCGACACGGCCGAACTGGAAATAGAGTTTTACGCGCTGAGTCGCCGTCTCCATCCTGACGTAATTGCGCAGGCCAACACCGAGGAACGCACCTGGAGCCTGGAACAAAGTTCCATGCTCAACGACGTGCTACTTACGCACTAAATCGCCGAAGCCTTGGGTCATTCCCGCAATTTAATCGAGCCACTTGCGGATCTCAAGGAGGCATGTTTCAACCAGCTTGCGGAATCTGATTCCCAAGAGGCGGCAGCCTTCTCTCAACGACTCATCGCGGAACCGAGGGCACTCATGACGTTGGTAAAGCCCTTTGCATAATAGGGGCCGTAGGTTCCGGTTTTGATCCAGCTTACCGTCCCATTTAGCCGGCTGGCTGGCAGGTTGGCGAAATTGATCCAGCCAGACAGCGAACCTTTGCCCGCATAGAGAGAAACATACAACGGCCAGCCCCCGTTGGTGGAAATGGGGGCCGTTTGGTTGATGAGCGTGCCATCGGAGAGTAGTCCAGTCAAACGGACCTTTCCGTTGGGTGCGACCGTCACCCGTGCGAAACTGCCATAGTTCGGACCCGACGTTCCATCGTTCGTGCCCAGCAGCGTCATCGTATAAGTGCCAGCCTGCGGAACGGGATGGGCCGCGCTATAACCAAGGGAGGCTCGCTCACACACAACTTCAGCGGTCCAAGCTCCATCGGAAACCATGCCGGCGACCGTGCCGCCGGAGTCTGGGGCTTGCAGGATGACCGTAAGATCGGGTAAACGAAACCGCTTGATGGTCACCGTCGCCGAAGTGGCCTGGGGATAGAATTGCCCCGCGAAATCATAAGATTTCCCGGCCAATTCGATCCTTCCGGTGAATTTACCCGTGGCACCCAGGGAGAAGCTCAACAAGCCTGAACTTTGAAATTCAGTCCCATTAGTATCAGAAAACAGCCCGCTATAGGAAGCCGACGCCGTTGAAACTACATTGGAAGGTCCGGTGGCGCTCGGCGGATCCGTTACCCGGCCCAGGAACAACATGCTCCCCGAAAGTGTGTCGCGGATCATGAAAATGAAGGGGTGATCGGCGCGGAACACAGGTGGAGGCGGCGGAACCGCTGCCACGCCCACCCCGACGCCCGTCGCCGCCGCGGCAACCGTGCCGGCCTCATCCACATCCACAAAAGCTTTGTGAACGACCACGTCAATGGAAAGGTCTTCCGCGCCATCCATGCCGGAGAAATCGGCCCGGCCGGGCGTGAAGGCGTCTGTTATTCCCATGCTTTGCAAATCGGGGATGAGATTGGCGGTCATTTGCAAGCTGAACTTGGGCAGGAACACTTCCACCGGTTGGACCGCCAGGTTTGTGAGCACTTGCGCGAGTTCCTGGGGAGTCAGCGACGCTTCCAATTGGGCCAGCCCGTCTGGATTGGTAGGCAATAGGACTACCATGGTGGCGTTGGTCCCGCGATAGGGAAGCTCCACCGCCTGGAAGGCGTCTGATTGGTAAAATCCAACGGAGTTCGTCTGATGCATCAACGATACATTGACGGTTTGATTGGAGGAGACGTAAAAGGGCTGGACTGCCGTGGCATTGGTGTTGAATTGTGCGGCCCAGCCAGCCCTAAAATAGATGGCGTTGACCAACACCAAGCGGGTATTCATGGTTATCTGGCCCTGCGCAAGCAGGTCCAGGATGATGCCCTGCGTCTTCTGCGCCACCCATTGGTTGATTTCTTCTCTCACGGAGTCGGGCTCCGCGACAAAATTGACTTGGTTGAGAACAGCCTGATAATTGCTGGCAGCATTGCCCAGAAAGGCTGGGAGAAAAGGAAAACCCTGCTGCGTCCACAGACCGTTGGCCAGCGCAAACTCAATGCCCGCATCACCTTGCAGCTTGTCCAATTCGGTCTGCAAAACGCCAAAGCCGGCGCCGACTTCGTTCTGGTTCGTGCTGAAATCAAGCGCCTGCGCCATCTGCAGCGCCGTCTCTCCGCGCGCCCCGGCGTAAGTCATGCCCAGGCAAGTCGAAATGCTGTAGGGCGAGAAAAAGAGATTCCCATCATTCGTGCGAAGCTGGCCGTAAAGGGACAAGGCGAAGTCCGAATTGCTGCTGACGAGTGCCGTCGTATTGGTTGACGCCGAAGCGT
Source organism: Limisphaerales bacterium (assembly GCA_052139695.1). Taxonomy (GTDB): domain Bacteria; phylum Verrucomicrobiota; class Verrucomicrobiia; order Limisphaerales; family Palsa-1400; genus PLGF01. The sequence continues at coordinate 23,519 of JBKQWF010000126.1, read as the reverse complement.
CATGGTTGAACCAGCACAGCAGCCCTCCGAGAAGCAATGCCCCAAGAACCAAATGTCGGCGGGATGACCTCATCTTTTTGTAGGGACGAGCCTAGTCTTTTGCCGCGTGGTGTCAAGGATGTTCTCCGTCTTCCGCTTCGCCGGCGCGCCGCTCTGAATCGACATTTCGTGACTTTTCCTGGGCGGCACTGTCTAATCGATCATGAACGCCTATATGAGTGAGGCGGAGAAACCAGTAGCGGAAATCGCGGCGGATTCCTCCTTGCCCGAGGAACTCGGCGCGCTTTACGCCGCTCACAGCCGGGCTATTTATTATCTCGCCTTGCGTTTTTTGGGGGACCCGCAAAAGGCCGAAGACGCCACGCACGACGTTTTCCTCAAAGCGTTTCACAAATTGGACCAGTTTCGCGGTGATTCCTCGGCCCGGACCTGGCTTTACCGCATTGCCATCAACCATTGCCAGAATCTCTTGCGCGGCTGGCAGGAGCGCCATGTTTTTCCGCAAGAGGATGAGTTTATCGCGCGGCAGGCGCCGGTTTCGACGGACTCGCCACTGCGGGTTTTGGAAACCAAAGAACTGGGGGAACGCATCCAGCGGGCGCTGGACGGGCTGCCGGCGGAGTATCGCTTGCTGCTGTTGCTGGTGAGCGACCAGGAATTGAGTTACGAACAAATCGGGGCGCTCACCGCGCAAACGTGCGATTCGGTGCGCGGCAAGCTTCATCGCGCCCGCAAGGCTTTTGCGGTGCTCTTTGCCAAAACGGAGTGACCATGAAACAACGCAATAAACTAACAAACAAGGAACAGGAACAAACCGAAACCGGCCAGTTGCAGGCAGGCAAGGAATCCGTGCTCGAGTTTAAGTCCGCCGAAGACCTGCTGCGACACGATGCCGGGCAGGTTTCCGTGCCGCCCGCGGTTGCTGTGCGATTGCATGAGTCCATCAGCAACTTGCCCTCGCCGCGACGGGGGTCGTGGTGGAAGCGCTTTTTCCGTTGATCCATGAGCATATTACGAAGAATCTCGGCCTGGCTGACGCCTGGAACGCGCTGGTTGCTGTTTTTTTGGATGATTGGTTGTGTGCTGCGTTACACCTCCTTTGAAAGCCAGTTCGGTTTGGCTGCCCCAGCGCTTCGCCACGGCCAGGTCTGGCGCCTGGTTTCGTATCCTTGGATGCCGCAAAACATGCTCAATTTTATCATCAACGGCGTCGCGCTGGGCATCCTCGGCGGCGCTTTGGAACGAAGATGGAGTGGCCGGACGTTGTTGAGTTACAGTTTTGTTGTCGTGATCCTGGTGGGCGCCACCTGGGCGTTTCTTCCTTTCGCCGGGTCTGGCGCCTGGTATGGATCGGGACCGCTGCTCTTTGGTTTGCTGGTTGCTTGGGGACGCACTTGCGGCGATCAGGGAATTTACCTCGGTCCCGTAGCCACCCTGACAGCGATGACGGCCGCGCTCGTGTTTGGCGGCTTGAGCCTCCTCATGACAGCAATGACCGCGGGCTGGCGAAGCGCCTTGTTCCTGGCCCTCGGCGCGGCGTGGGGGTTGGTTTACTTGTGGGTGCGATCCCGGCAAGGGGAGGGGGCGGCGAGTTCTTCGGGCGCTTCCCAACGCATCAGCCGGCTGGAATTATGAGCACGACTCTCGAACCTCTGGCCGCTCGGCCGCGAACAGGCCGGGCCTTCGCCGCGCGTCTGCGGGCGCCTCTGGCCCGGGCGATGCTGGCGGAATGCCATCTGTGCGAGCATCATTGCGGCGTTAATCGCCTCAGCGGCCCGAGTGGCCGGTGCCGCGCCGGGTCTGAGCCTCGAATTTTCCTCGCGCAGACGGAAGTTACCGATGAAATCGAACTCATTCCGACTTTTGCCATCGCTTTTAGCGGGTGCGATTTGCGTTGCGTGTTTTGCATTAGCGGCACGGAGAGCTGGAATGCCAAGGCGGGATCTATTTTTGACGCCCCATCGCTGGCCGTCCGGGCGATGGCGGCCCTGCGTCGGGGGGCCAACTCCGTCATGCTGCTGGGAGGAGAACCCTCCGTTCATTTGCCTGCCGCCATGGAGTTTGTGGCCTGCATGCCGGACACGGCGCGATTGATATGGAAAACCAACGCCCATAGCACATCGGCGGCCCGTTCCTTGCTGGACGGGATGTTTGACGTGTGGGTGGCGGATTTCAAATTTGGCAACGACCAATGCGCTCGTCGCCTGGCTGGAGTTTCGAGATATGTCGCCGTCGTGCGGGAAAATCTACGCTGGGCGGCTGGCCACGCGGAATTGATCGTGCGCCATCTGTTAATGCCGGGACACCTGGAATGCTGCTGGAAACCGGCGGCACAGTGGCTGGCGGCGGAATTGCCGGGAGTCAAGGTGAATTTGCGCGACGGCTTTTGGCCCGCCTGGAAGTCCGGCCGCCGGCCGGAACTCTTGCGCCGCACCACATCCTCGGAAAGCCAAAGAGCACTCGAATTTGCCCGCGACCTCGGGTTAAACTTGGTTCCATGAAAACAGCGCGCCCTCCAAAACCGGAACTGGTCACCGAACTTCTGATTTTGCCCGATGGCCGCGTTTTCACGCAAAACTTGACTCCGGCGATGGCCGCGCTGTTGTTGGAACTGAACCCGGAAGAACCGGCCATCAAGCGGCGCGTCCAATCCTGCCAGACTCGCAAAAATGAATTTTCAAACTGAATTGGAATTGCTCATCCGCGCCCGGTATCCGATCATTTACATCATCACGGGCGAGGAAACACGCGTGCAAGGCGTGGTCGTCGAGATCGCGAACAAGCGCAAGAAAAAGGTCTTCGAGTGGAGCTTCAACACGGGGATCGTGCCGGCCGGGACATCCTTGCAATCCCAGAAGCACCGCAACGCCGCGACCAAGGACCCGCTGACGGCGTTGGACCAGGTGATCGAACAGATCGAGCCGGCGGTATTCATCTTTAAGGATTTTCATCCCTTCCTGAGCAAGAACAACTTTGCCGTCGTGCGCAAGCTCAAGGAAATTGCGCTCCATCTCAAAGACAGCTTCAAAACGATCATCCTGGTCTCGCCTGTTCTGGAGATTCCCACTGAGCTGGAAAAGGAGGTCACCGTGCTGAACTATCCGCTGCCCTCGCGGGAAGACCTCAGCGCGCTGCTCGACCGGATCATCGCGGATGTTAAGGAATTCAAGCAGGTCCGCATCGACTTGGACGAAGCCGGGCGGGAACGGCTCCTGCAAGCCGCGCTGGGATTGACCCTGGGGGAGGCGGAGAATGTTTTTGCCAAGATCATCGTCAAAGACGAGCGGTTGAGCGGGGATGACGTGGGCGAAGTCTTCGCGGAAAAACAGCAGATCATCCGCAAGAGCGGGCTGCTGGAGTATTACGCGACGACCGAGAACTTTTCCAACGTGGGCGGTTTGCTCATTCTCAAAGATTGGCTCAACAAGCGGGCCGCCGCCTTTACGGCCGAGGCCCGCGCCTACGGGCTGCCCGCCCCGCGCGGCATTCTCATGCTGGGAGTGCAAGGCTGCGGCAAAAGCCTCTGCGCCAAAGCCGTCTCGACCCAGTGGCAATTGCCCCTCCTGCGTTTCGACATGGGCCGGATGTTCGGCAGCCTCGTCGGTTCGTCGGAAGAAAACGTCCGCCGGGCCATCTCCGTGGCCGAATCGGTGGCCCCCGCCATTCTGTGGGTGGATGAAATTGACAAGGCCTTTGCCGGCTCGCAGGTGTCCGGCGGGACCGACGGCGGCACAACCGCCCGCGTCTTTGGAACTTTCCTCACCTGGCTTTCGGAAAAGAAAGCCCCGGTCTTTGTCGTTGCCACCGCCAATGACATTTCGCAATTGCCGCCTGAATTGCTGCGCAAAGGGCGCCTGGACGAAATCTTTTTCGTGGACCTTCCTGGCCGGGCGGACCGGGCCGAGATCTTCCGCATCCACCTGAGCAAGTGCAAACGTGAAGTCGCGGCCTTTGACTTGGAGGCGATGGCTGATGCGAGCAACGAATTCAGCGGCGCGGAAATCGAGGAAGCCATCAACAGCGGGCTTTATGACGCTTTCTATGGGCGGGAGGAATTAACCACGGCGCATGTTTTGGAAGCGCTCAGGCAAACCGTGCCGCTGGCCAAAACGATGGACGAGCAAATCAACCGGCTGCGGGCCTGGGCGGAAGGCCGCGCCCGTGACGCCAGCGTGGCGCGCGACGGGAAAAAAGCCAACGTCGGCCGCCGCATGGAGCTCTAGCATGGATTCATTCTGGAGGAGTTGGAGTCAGGGAGTCGGCCAGTCTGCCAGCCGCAATGTGGCGCCCTATTGCCTGGCGGTTGCCTTCTTTTTCTTCCTCGGCCTTTGTCTGTCGGGGTTGTTTGATTCCATCGCTGATCCCGATGTCAAAGCGGGAGTGGTAGCTGGCTCCGTGCTGATTGCTTCCATCCTCGCGTGCCTCTGGATTCGTAATCGCATCCTGGAAGCCCGCCAACGCCGGCGGGAACGAACGGCTGGGCAACCGCTGGCCTACGAGGAATGGCGCCGCGCCCGCGCCAAGCTCAAAGGCCAATAGAAGGAGGGAGATATTGGAATCGCTGCCGGTAGTCCAGCGGTTCGCACCCTGCGGCTCCCAGCATCCGTGATGAAAGTTTTTCTTCCCTTTACAGGGGGCTGGCCTTTACAATTGGGTTGCGGCCAATCTATGAATTCGATCAAAGACCACCCGTTTTTCGGCGGAATCTCACCCGCCCATGTCGATCTCATTGTCAAAGGCGTCAGCGCCAGTCTGGCTGAATATGAATCGGACGCCCTTCTGCTCACGGAAGGTGAGCCGGCGAATCAATTCTTTCTGATCGAGTCGGGTTTGGTGGCGATAGAAACTGGCGCGGCCGTGATTCAAATCATCGGCCCGGGTGAAGCGCTGGGCTGGTCCTGGCTTTTTCCCCCGTTTAACTGGCATTTTCGCGCTCGGGCCTTGCATCGCACGAAAGCTTACGTTCTCGATGCCGGCTCCCTCCTGGTCTTATGCGAAGAAAATCATAGCCTGGGCTATGAACTCATCCGCCAAGTCACGCAAATTGCCATCTCGCACATGGAAGCGGCGATCAAAAAACTCGTTCTTTAGATTGATGCCTCTTCGGGGCGCACACCCCATCTCCGGTCCTACCGAAGGAGTCGCCAAGCCCAGATCGAAAGGAGGGCCGCCAAGGCGCCCAACGCCGCCATGCTGAGGAATTCCACGGGGTTGGTCGATAACAGCGGCCAATCGTGAAAGGCTCTGAGGAGATGCATCACCGCAACGAGTCCAAAAATCGTCCCAGTCGTTATCAAATAAGCTTTCATAGGGCAACGCCAGCGCCAGTCTAGCGTCTCAAGCATTGATTGCAAGAGTACCCTAAGTCATTTAAGGCATTAAAGTGTGGGCAATTTGACGGGGCGGAGCTGCTGCCTGCGCCTGACACGCATTTCCGATGAGCCCCCTGATGGGCGCCCATCCGCGAGCGCCGTAGGCGCAAAATATTTGTAGAACCCGGCAAACAATCATGACCAAGCTCCATAGGAAGCGGCATCGTCGGAATATGTCTAGTGGTGAGGTGAATGCACGTTCTGTTCGGTTTTTGCTTTCGCGGGTGTAATACTTACTTATGAATGAAGACAACTGATGGTGAATTGCTCCGCCATTACGCGGTCAAGCGCTCGGAGGCGGCCTTCGAAGAATTAGTTCGCCGGCGGATTAACCTCGTCTATTCCGCAGCCCTGCGCCAGGTGAATAATGATCCGCATCTGGCGGAAGACGTCACGCAATCCGTTTTTATTGATCTCGCGCGGAAAGCGGCCACGCTCTCGCAGCACGCCTCGCTCATTGGGTGGCTTTATACCAGCACTCGTTACGTTGCGGGCAAGCTTTGCCGTGCCCAACACCGCCGGGCGCTCCGTGAAACCGAGGCCCATGCCATGAATACCCTCCAAAATGAGCCGGAACCGGAAGCTGATTGGGTGCAAATACGCCCCTGGCTCGACGAAGCCATGCACGTCCTGAGTGAGCTGGACCGTGAGGCGGTCTTGTTGCGCCATTTCCAACAACTCTCCTACGCCGAGATCGGCCTGCGCTTCGGACTCAGCGAAGACGCGGCCCGCATGCGCGTGTCTCGCGCGCTGGCGCAATTGCAGGAAATCCTGAGCAAGCGCGGCGTGACTTCCACCGGCGCGGTTTTGGCCATGTTGCTGGGCCACCATGCCATCGGTGCCGCCCCGGCGCAATTGACAGCGAGAGTGGTCAGCGCAGCGATGGCAGGAACGGCGGGAACTGGCGGAATGTTGGGCTTGGGTTATTCGAAGATTGCCGCGGCTGTCGCGGGAGTAGTTCTAATAACCGGATTGTTCTCCGCCCTGATTCATTATGAGATCAAGAGGCGCTCCGCAGATGTCCCGGCGCGGCAGCCCACGGCGAATCAGTCAATCTCCGCCCCCGCTGTGGCGCCGGTGTCCATGACTGCCGTAACAGCCACATCTTCGTCGTCGGGACTTCTCTTCTCCTTGCGAGTGATCACGGCAGACACCGGTGAGCCGATTCCTGACGTGGCTGTAGAGTGTGAAATAATGGAAGGGTTTTCCCCCCGGCGAGAACGCACGCAATGGCGCTGCAATCGGATTGGCGTCTGCAATCTCACTTACCCAAAACGCACCTCCAGAATCTTCTTAACCGCTGAAAAGCCGCCGTTTGCCGATGTCTGCGTCCGCTGGCAGCGGCCTTTGGGTGATGAACTTCCCACCAATTATGTCTTGCGCATGGAGCGCGCCGTTGCGATCAGCGGGACGGTGGTTGACGCCGACGGCAGTCCCATAGCGGGCGCGACAGTTACTTGGCAACTTGCGGTGCCCGACTCGAGGCTGGCCCGCACGCCGCGCATTCATGAATACTACGGCACCAAATACGAGACCACGAGCGATACTTCGGGGCGTTGGCAACTCGCTCGCATGGCCGAAGCCATCCTTCCTTACTTGACCGGCCAAGCGGCGGATTCCAACCACCTAGACTCCAGCGTCCTTTCCACAGCTCGCGATGTGCAGGCTCGGCAGCAACTTCGCGATGGCATTTACGCTTTTCAATTGGGCACGGCGGTAACCCTGCGGGGTGTCGTTGTGGACGAGAGCGGGAACCCAGTGTCTGGCGCCTTCGTTTCGGTGGCCGGCGCTCGTTCTGGCCTTAGCCAAATGGACGGCACATTTGTTGTGAACGGTTGCGCCCCCGGAAAGCAACCTGTCGGTGTCACTGCTCCGGGTTTTGTTGGTTTGGCAGCAAGTGCCGACGTGCAGGATAACGCCGCCCCCCTTCGCCTGGTGTTGCAAACAGGGAAGCTTCTTTGTCTGCGCCTCAAGACCTTGGATGACACTCCGGTTTTGCGGGCCGCGGTTATGGTTGTCAACTCCGAGAGCAATGCCCAGAGTAACTTCAGCGTTCCCACGCCTTCCTTGCAATACACTGACCAGCAAGGGCTGGTATCCTGGTCTAATGCCCCTGATGCGGATTTGCGATTTCAGGTCTTCGCCGATGGCTTGCGAGTCTTAAATGGCCGGACAAACGAGGCGCGCGGGGAAGGGTTTATGTTCGCGGGCGATATCATCACGGTGCATCCGGATGGCCAGGAACACGTGCGCAGGCTGCTGCTCCGCCCAAATTCCTCCCTCACCAGCCAATTTCATGAACCTGCCGCAAAAAAAGAATGGGCGGCGCAGCAGCGCCGCCCGCACCGCCCCACCGATTGACGTTGTCCGAGACTTTGATGACACTTCCCGGAGAGGCCGGGTTTGCTTGACCGGCATGTTACAATGACTGCGTCAACCGATGATCCGACGGGACTTCATTATACGCATGATCGAGGAATGGGGCCGCGCCTTGGCCCAAATCCGCGCTTTGCGGCAAGGCGGCCGCGCGCAAGCCGCCCAGGAAGCGGTCGATGCGGAATGTCAAAAACTCACCGCCCTGGGAGTAGCAGGCATCCTTCAACTGTCGGACGCTGAATTGCTGGCGCGAGTTTCCGAGGAACAACTCGCGCAGACGGTGCATTTGCGCACCTTGGCCGTGATCACTTTGCTGCGTGAAGCTGGCGAGATCGCCTGCGAGGAGAACCCGGAACAAGCCCGCGAGATTTACCTTGGGGCGTTGCGCCTGTTGCTGCAAGTCCTGGCACAAGAAGACCCGGCAGATTTTCCAGAGTTCGTTCCGACGGTCGATGCCATCGTCACAGCGTTGCAGGCCAGGCCCTTGCCCCCTCAAACCCTCGCCCTGCTCATGCGGCATTACGAGGAAACTGGACAATTCGCCAAAGCCGAGGATGCCCTGTTCTCGCTCCTGGACGCGGTCGGGGGTGACCCGGAAATGATCGGTTTTGGCCGCGCCTTCTACGAACGCATCCTGCGACGAAGCGATGCCACGCTCCTCGCCGGCAACCTGCCTCGAAGAGAAGCCGAGCAAGGCCTCAATGAACTAAACCATTTTCCCCCGGTCATCCACCCAAAGTAAGACCGCACGCAACATCAAGCGGCTTCCAACCAGGCGCGCGCTTCTGCCAGCGCCAGATGGTCGAAATATCGGATTTTCGCTTTTGTGAATGGCCGGCAAAAAGTGGCCATGCCTTCCTGCCACTTTTTTTCGCCAACCATCGCCAGGCGTTCGATGTCCGCATGATGTTTAACATCAAACTTGATGTCCTCCCAAAGCGCGCCCGCGTCCCAGCCGTGGAAGCCGGTCATGTCAAAGAGGACGCGCAACTTTCCGTGTCGGCCGAGCAAGCGTTCGAATTCGGGAACAAAGCTTTGGTATTCTTCCTTGGTCAGTTTTCCCGTGACGTGAATGGCGAGGATTCTCCCGCCGTTTTCTTCTTGAATCTCAAGAGCCATGTCAAACTCCTTTCCTTTACGTTCTGCCAACACCTCATTCTACCCCAGGAATGGCATGCCCGCCAGAGCCCCTCAATTTGGAGGCGAATTTTCAATGGCTCCCAGGAACTCGTTTCGGGGCGCACCGTTTGCCTCCTTAGTTTGGGTTCCCTTCGCTTCGCCACGCTTCTGTAGCCTCGGCCGCGGTCTGCGGATGAGGCGAGGGCGATGGCAAAGCGCCGCCGTCCGCGGCTGGCGCCGCCGCCAAAGCATCGCTGACGATGCTCTGCGCCTCCTGTAAGAGCTGGCGCAAGTGGTCCGCCCCGCGAAAGCTCTCCGCGTAAATCTTGTAAATATTTTCCGTCCCGGAAGGGCGTGCCGCGAACCACCCGCTTTTCGCCGTCACTTTGAGACCGCCAATGGGAGCGTCATTGCCTGGTGCCCGCGTGAGAATGGCCTCGATTTTTTCGCCCGCCAACTCGGAGCTCTTGACCTGTTTGGGCGAGAGCTTTGACAATAATTTTTTCTCTTCCGGCGAAGCGGGCGCATCCACCCGATCATAGGCCGGAGCCCCGAATTCGCGGGTGAGTTCCCGGTAAATCTCGCCCGGATCGCGGCCCATTCGCGCCGTCATCTCCGCCGCCAGCAACACTGGAGCCAATCCGTCCTTGTCCGTTGTCCAGACGGAACCGTCCCGGCGAAGAAACGTTGCTCCGGCGCTTTCTTCGCCGACAAAGCCGAGGGAGCCATCCGTCAATCCCGGCACGAACCACTTGAAACCCACCGGCACTTCGCAAAGCTTCCGCCCAACCTTGGCCGTGACATAATCTATCATTTTGCTGCTCACCAGCGTCTTGCCGACCGCCGCCGTCTTGGACCACTTCGGACGGTGTTGGAACAGGTAGAAAATGGCCGCGGAAAGATAATGGTTGGGCGGCATCAACCCGGCGCCGCGCGTGACAATCCCATGCCGGTCATGGTCCGTATCACACGCACAGCAAAGGTCGTAACGGTCCTTGATCGCGATCAACGGCTGCATCGCATACGACGAGGAAGGGTCCATCCGAATCTGCCCGTCCCAATCCACCGACATGAACCGGAATGTTGGATCCACCGTTTCGTTGACTACGGTCATATTTAAGCCATACCGCTCCGCGATCCGGCCCCAATAGCGGACGCCGGCCCCTCCCAAAGGATCAACCCCCATGCTGAGTTTGGACCCGCGGATGACCTCCATATCAACAATATTTTCCAGATCGGCAATGTACCCCTCCAGAAAATCCTGGCGGTGGGTGGTGGAGGCCTGGAGAGCGCGGGCCAGCGGAATGCGTTTGACATCTTTCAGGCGGTTCTCGAGAAATTCATTCGCTTTCTTTTCAATCCAATTCGTAACGATCGTGTCTGCCGGTCCTCCATTGGTTGGATTATATTTAAAACCGCCATCGGTCGGAGGATTATGAGAGGGGGTGATGACAATGCCGTCAGCCAGCCCGGTGCTCTTGCCGCGATTGCTCACCAGGATGGCGCGGGAAATCACTGGCGTCGGCGTGTAGTCATCCCCTTCCGGGATGACCACCTCGACCTCATTTGCGGCCAGGACCTCCAGCGCGCTGGCGCAAGCGGGAGTGGAGAGCGCATGAGTGTCAATTCCCAGGAAGAGCGGTCCATCGGTCCCCTGCTGCTTCCGATAGAGGCAGATCGCTTGCGTGATCGCAAGGATGTGGTCCTCATTGAACGACGTTTTGAAGGCCGTGCCGCGATGGCCCGAAGTGCCAAAGGCCACCCTCTGCGCCGCCGCCGCCGGATCGGGGCTCTCGCTATAGTATGCTGTAATCAACCGGGGCACATGGACCAGCATGTCTGGCGCCGGCGGTTTTCCCGCGAACGGACTAATCTTCATATTCTCTCCCATTCCATCGATTCATCATAACGGCTCTCCCAAAGACAGGGGAATATAGCCGAGAGCACGCCAATCGCCAATCGCCCAGTTCACGGCATCGGAATGCTTTTGCCCACGATCATCTGCACAACTCCAAACGCCGCCAGGGCCATGGCGAGAAACCACAACGGTTTCTTTTTCGACATCATGCAAATCGAGGCCATGGCAATGGAAATGGAGAAGCAGGATAGGGCCAAACCCAGTTTGGCGCCCACCCGGCCGGCGTAATCGCGCTTTTTCTCCAGTTTTTCCGCGTCCTCCTTAATCTTCGTTTTGCGCGCGTCATAGTCGGCAATCTTGGCCTCGTATTCTTTCTGCTGCTGCAGCGCTTCGGGATCGGTTGCGTTTTTGGGAAGCTGGCGGCGCGTGACCTCGAAGAGATGCTGTTTCACCGATTGCGCTTGATAAAAGCTCCATTGGTCCGAGGCTTGCGCCTGGGACATTTGCGACATGCTCCCGTATTTGCCCGCCCACTGCGCGTCAATCCCGGCGAAGACCGCGATAACGACGACTGTCAATGAAACATATTTCGTCCAGCTTTCGCGCTGCTCCTTTTCTTTGGCGGCCACCCGGTCCGCTTTGAGGTCGGCGATAAACTGTTTAAGTTCCTTTAACTCGCTTTGTAGATCATCCATAGTTTTAGGTTGTATTGTCGTTCATTTTTTTTCAAGTCCGGTCGCGCTCCCGCCGGTCCGCCCCCAAAGGGTCGCGCTCCTGGTAATCGGTCCCTTCCATTTGCCCGGCGGTGGCGCCGGCCGGCTGCCACAAGACCTCATAAACCTGAATGGCATCACGAAAGCCCTTCACCTTCTGGGCCGGCAACTCCTGGCAGGCCTCCGCCAGCTTGGGCTCATCCCGCTGCAGCGCGGCATACGTGGCCTGGCCGATAATGATCCGGCTATGCCCGGAAACCCCCTCCAAACGGGAGGCCAGGTTGACCTCGCGGCCAAAAACAGTATAGTTGACCATCGTTTCGTCCGAACCCATCAAACCCGCCGTGGCCATGCCGGTGTTGATCCCGCTGCCCATCGAAAGAATCGGCAGATAAGGGAGCGTCGGCTTGTCCTCCTTCGAGCGGGCGGAGTTTTCCCTCGAGATCGCCTGGTTTTTTTCTTTTCGCTCCTCGTTCAATGCCGCGATCGCCAATTGCGCGTCAATCGCCGCCCGCACCGCATCCACCGCGTGGTGAGGATTGGCCAGGGGCGCGCCCCAAAATGCCATGACGCAGTCGCCAATAAACTTGTCCAGCGTGCCGCGGTGCTTTTTCACGCAATTCGCGATCGTGCCAAGGTACGTGCTCACGGTCTTAAGGGTTTCCGCGGCCTGAGTGTCATAGTAGGCGTCGGCCTCAGCCGGGCTTAACTTGAACCGTTGCACATGCTCGATCGCATGGGCCTGCGCGACATCGGTAAACTCCGTAAAACCGCGGATATCGGCAAAGTAAATCGTAATTTCACGCTGCGCTCCGGCCACTCGCAGGATCGGCGCATCCAGGAGTTCGTTCACGACGTCGGGCGATACCAGGCGCGAAAAGACCTGCTTCACCCGTTTTTTTTCCGATTGTTCCACTCGCACACGGTAAGTAACGGCCGAAAGATGTGTGACAAAGCCCGCACAGGCCAGGGGCAGAATGATCGGGACCCAGAGCCGGAATTCCACAAAAAGGCTTGCGGCCGCGAAAACGTAAACGGCGGCAAAGGCAAGCATCAGCAAACTGCCCTGCGCCGGTTTGGCCACCCCCCAGGTAAACCAGGTCGTGACCGCGCCAACCAGAAGGATGAGCAGAAGCTTCGCCGACAGCGGCACGGTTTTAATAAAACGACCGGTGATCACCGAATTGGCGACGTTCAGGTGTTTCGTGCAAAGCAGGGCGCGGTTTTCCAATGGCGTCGCGCCCAAATCCGCCAAATCGCTGCCCGTCGCGGTGGAACCAATCAGCACCAGCTTGTTCTTCCACAGATTGGTCACTGTTTTGCCATCGGCGCGTTCCATCGGCGCCCTGAGCAATTCCTCGAAGCTGCCTTCCGTCAATCGGGGGTCCCTTTGCCCCAGGGACCAGTCAACATAATAATAGCCTTCCGCGTCAACCGGAATAACCCGTGTCAGCCCATTCGGGCCGCGCAGCGTGACTCGTCCCGGCTCTAGCACGGGATGGTCCAGGTCCAGTTGAAGTTCCTTTGCCGCCATGAGAATGCCAAGGCTCCAGGCGCGATACGGACGAAAGGGAGCAAGGTGATTTGTCCCGGCCACAATCCTTCCCTCGGCATCCGTGGGCCATTCTTCCCCCTCCCCGCCGCCTTGTTTGACAAAGGTAATTTTATTTGACTCGACCATCGTCCGCGCCAGGTCGAAATGGCGGACCCTGGCCAGTTTTCCGATATGCGGGTCCCAATCACGAATATCTTCAAAAACACGGTCACGGCGCAAGACACCATCGGCATCCCTGGCCACAGTAACATTGCCCACGCTCCAGGCGTTGGTGGCGAAAAGGCGATGCGGCAGGATGTCCTGGTCGGCGGCCAAAATGGCGCTGCTGGAGGCCTTTAACTGATGGGCAAAGTACTCGTCCGAACTGACTTCAGCCGAACCGTCAGGCAACCAAATCCGCGGATGATCCGGACGCAATTCCAGAAACAAAACATCAAAGGCCACACATTTGGCGCCTTCGCGCCAAAGTTCGTATAGGCCCCGCGCATAAACTTCGCGCGGCCAATAAAGCCCATAGGCAAAATTGAACTCCCCGCTATTCACCGCCTCGATGGTCATGTCGCTGATTTCAACCCACCCGAGATTGGGCGCATCCCGCGCGGCATCGGCATTGTAGCGGTGAGCAAGACGGACCCGCCAATCGTAGGTCATCCATTCCAAACGCTGAAAAGCCTCAACGTGGAACAACTCCAGCGCGCACACCCCAAGAACCACGGGGGCGGCGCTGAGAAAAGCAACTGACTTGAAGAAGTTCAGATTCAAAACGGAAGCCAAACAAAAAAAACCGGAGCAACACAGTTGCTCCGGTCGAAAGCTCGAACTGCCGTCTAATTAAGTCCCTGGGTTGGAAGTCGGCGGCGCAGAAGCGGGACCTGAAGGAATCCCATTCGGAGGCCCGCCAGTGGGGAACGCCGGAATGTGCGGCGGCGTCGGAATAATCCCGGCGGGGACGGGCGAAATACTGCCGATCTGAGCCAGCGCATTCTGAATAACCTGAGGCGGCGCGGGAACCACATCTCCGTTGCCGGGGGTCCATGATTCGCCCGTGCGCAGCACTTTCACCACTGGAGATTCTCCAGGGTTGATCACCGCGGAAACCGTGAGCTCGCCCGTCACGCTGGTGAATGTCACCACGTATGCTCCACCGGTCTCCATCACAACGGTGACCTGAAAGTCCGTGCCGCGGATTCCCGCCACACCGTGGGGCGTCCGAATCTCATAGCGCGAACTGGCGGAGAGTTTCTTCACGTTCCCTAAAACCGTGCCGAGCTGCAAATCCAATGTCGTATCGGTGTCCGCTTCTCTTCCGGGGCCCACGCGGAACATTTCGGGAATGGTCATGGACGTGTTCTCTTCTATGCGAACAGTCGATGTATATCCATTGACGGACAAATCAGCCGAAGACTCCGGACCCGTCCGAAGCTTGACACCAGGAGATAATTCTTTATTAGGCCGCAACGGCGCCCATGAACCATTTTCATAGTAATCGACGTTCCCATGCACTGCTCTCACGATGGCTTTACCTTCAACGCGGCCACTCTGCGCCGAGCTCTGGTTTGCCATGCCGACTAACGCAAGCGCAAGTGCGCACGCTACTACACATTGGATTTTTTTCATAAATTCAAGATGATAACACGCATCTGATTAGCCTCAGACTACTTTCCGAGGTAGAATTGTCAACGGAAAAGTAAAAAAAATTTAAACGGAATTTTCACCATCATTTTCCCAGCCAAAACTCTTTTCAAACACCCAATAATCATCTGTTTTACAACTCACAAGAAATGCCAATCTCACCCGGAAGGCCTTGATCACATCACACATTAACAATTGCCGTCCAGGTACTTACGCCAAATCTTCCCTTCAACCCTTCCACCATGGTCTCGGCCGCCCCCTGCGCCTTGGCCAAGGCGAAGGTCGTTGAACCGCTGCCGGACATCAGGGTTGCCAAAGCGCCTTGCTCCCGGAAAAACTCCTGAAAAAGTGCCAGCAGCGGATATTTCCGCAAAACCGGCGCCTCCAGAGAATTATAAAACTCCGACGCCGCGGCAGCCAGGTCAGTTTGCAGAAGCGAAACCAGCCGATCCGCCCGGCCTGGCGTGCCGTGTAACGCCGACGGGTAGCCCGCCAGATGCTCGTAAGCCCAAGGCGTTGAAACACCGAAGCCTGGATAGACCAGAACCCAGCACAAGCCTTGCAGGGCGGGGAAATAATCTAGAGGTTTGATGGCCTCCCCTTTGCCAACGGCCAGCGCGGGTTTGGTCTGCAAAAAGAACGGCACATCAGAACCAAGCGACGCAGCCAGTTCCGTCAGCCTGGACGAAGACAGGGGCTGGTCAAAAAGCTCATTCATCGCCCGCAGCGTAACAGCGGCATTGCCGCTTCCTCCCCCCAACCCGGCAGCCAGTGGGATTCTTTTCCGCAAACGGATGCGCACCCCTTCGCCGGCGGGAATGCGCGCGGCCTCGAAAAAAAGAGCCGCGGCACGGAAAACAAGGTTCTTAGAATTGACTGGAAGCCGCGAATCGCTGCATTTGAGATCGATCCCCGCGCCACCCCGCTCAAAGATCAACCCGTCACAGAAATGAACCGGTTGCAGAATGGTTTCGAGCTCATGAAAGCCGTCCGGCCGTTTTCCCAGAATGTTGAGCAGAAGATTGACTTTGCAGAATGACTCCGTCTCAAGCATGTCCACCGATGCCCCTCTCTGCCCACGGGCATGAATTAATTGTCGAAGATGCGGAACCGGCTGCCTGGAATGAGGGGCGCTAT
This sequence comes from Limisphaerales bacterium, assembly GCA_052139695.1. Lineage (GTDB taxonomy): Bacteria > Verrucomicrobiota > Verrucomicrobiia > Limisphaerales > Palsa-1400 > PLGF01. The sequence goes on along the minus strand of JBKQWF010000126.1, from coordinate 7,757 downwards.
GTCTCCACCGCTGAAATCAAGCGACGCATTCGGCTGGAGCGTTGAGGTGACCCCCCAGTTGGGTTTGTAACTGTCGGGAAACACCGGATCCGCCGGGTGGAAAACAGCGCTATAGTCGCCCATCGGATGATTCGGGATAGGGAAAGTTACAATCTCGTACAAGCCCACCCCTGTCCGCGCGATCGTTCGATCAAAACCGTGAATGATCCCCACAGTTCGCGATTGGTCCGGCGAACCAAATATGGCGGTCTGCTCAATGGACCGGCGCAACTCGCCCAAACGGAAGGGCTCAACGGAATTGGAGACGCCGCGGCCCAGCTTCTGCTCCGGGCCGGCACAGCCGACAAGGAAAGCACACGCGGTCAATAAGGAAAAAACAACAGAAGATTTTTTAACCATACTTCAACTCTTTTGACCAAACTAAACCGTGGATTGGCTATTTGTCGAGTCTTTTTTGCTAAATTTATTCGCGGCCATCCCTTCTTTCATGTCGCGGAAATTTCCTTCCTCGCAGCATCCGACAAATTCTTCCGTGACCGATTTCAATTCCTCCCACCGCGCCCGAATCGACTTCGCTTCCGCGGCAGTGATTTTGCTGTCGGCCGCCGCTGAGGCCATGACCGAGAGCAGATCGGCGAATTCCTGCACCACGCTGTTCATGGCCGGAACTAAATGGAGCGGATGCGGCTGGTTGTTGCGAGGGTTCTTCACGTAAAAACCGCCCGCCTTATGGCAAATCCACTGCGCGATACGGTGATCGTCACTGCATTGCATCAAAACCGCCACGCGATCAAGCGGATTGGCGGCGCCGCTGCGCTGATTCGGCGGCTCGGCCCATTTATAGACCATGGAAAGGGAAAGGCCCAACTCCGCGGCGGCCTGCTTCGGGCTCACCTTTTGAAATACGTCGCGCAAAAGCTCGTGGGATTCCATCCCAAAAAGATGCCCAAAACCCTCCCCAATGGCAAGCAACTTCACCCTAGACTTCCACGGCCAAACCAGGCGCGGGCTGGACAATTCGCATCCCCGGATGCCGCAGCCGGATCTGCTCCTCAAACCATTGCCGCGAGGAAGCCTCGCCATGCCCCAGAAGGACCGTATGCGGCACCACTAAACCGACAAAGTCCAGCAACGCCTCCCGGCTGGCATGCGCTGTTAAATCAAATTCGTCCATCTCGCATTTTCGCGTCACCTGTCCTCCACCCGGGCTGAAAATGAAGGTGTCGCCGGGCTTGGACGCCTTGAGGCGCCCTCCCGGCGTGTCCGGGTCGGCGTAACCGATAAAGAAAATGGCGTGACGCTCTTCCCCAACCATGCGCAGCGCCAGATCGTGGGCGGGGGTGCATTCGCTCAACATCCCCGCGGTCAGGACAAATATCCGCCCGGCGTTGAGGTTAATGCTCTCGAGTTCTTCCTTTTCCAGGACAATCAATTGCAATTCCTCAGTCAGCTTAAGATTGGCCAAAAACCGGTTGGCCAGGTGGGATTTTTGGTCGTAAACGTCCGTAAAAACCCGGCCGAGGCCGCCGATGTAGATGGGTTGCCGGGGTATTTGACCTGTTCGCATCATCAGGGCTAACTGCGCCAGCATTTCCTGGGTTCGCCCCAGGGCAAAGGCCGGCATCAAGACGCTTCCCCGGCGCGCCAGCACCCGCAAAAGAGATTGCGCCAGCCGTTCGATTTCTCCCGCACGGGTGAAGCCCGGCTTGGCCTCGCGGTTGCCCCGCGTCGTTTCGGTGATCAGGACGTCCGCGCGGACCTGTCCAAAACGCGCTGCTTGCAGAATGGTCTGGTCATGGAAACAAACGTCGCCGGTGTAAAAGAGGCTCTGCGATTTTCCGCGCAGCAGCAAGCCGGCCGACCCTAAAGTATGTCCCGCGTCGAAAAACTCGACGGTTGGGGAACGAAACCCATTGCGACTCTTCTTGAACCCCGCGTACTCGATTTGCCGCTGGTATCTGAACCCTTGGAATTGTTCTTCCACCTCCTCCACTTCATCGTGGGTGAACAGAGGGTAATCCCGGATGCCATACTCCTCCCGCTGGCGGTGCATGACATTGACGGAGTTGTGCAGGACGCGGCCAGCCAAATAGCTGCTCAACTCCGTCATCAGCACATGTGCCTCCCTCGAATAGCGTTTGGCCACCGGCAGGGTTCCCACGTGGTCATGATGGCAGTGAGAAATGGCAATGGCGTCCAACGGTCTGCCGTCCACCAGAGAATAGAGGGGAAGGGCTTCGCCGCCATCCCGTTTTGGATGCATGCCGGCGTCCATCAGCAGACGACAGTCGTCCAGGTCCACCAGCCAGGCGCTGGCGCCGATTTCGGAATCAGGATTCAGGTTTGTAATTCGCATTGTCTATTTGGCCGCCTTATTAAGGGATTCTCGCAGAAAATCGCCCTCTTGGCGCGAGATTTCACCATTTTCTTTCAAAATAAGAAAGAAAAAGAGCTTTGCCAGCCAGGTTTCCCCCCTGCGGCATGATCACAAAGATGGCAAAATAATATTTTGAACATTAGGCAAAATGGACAGTCAGATACTATAGCCTCAGGGAAGGGGCCGGGTGGGTTTTTGGTTTTCCCATCCGGTTATGCTCCTGGGGTCAAGGGTTGGTTAGTTTGGTTGTTGGGGGGCGGATGCTGCAATGGCATCCGCCCTTTTTTTTCGTTAAGAAGGCGCCGGCTGGGCCGGTGGCGGCCAGGATTGAAGCAATGCCCAATACCGCAAACCTCGCGTGCTCACCGCCAATTGGCTAAATCCAAACTGCTCCATAATAGCCTCATAGATGGCAACACCGGTCAGAATCACATCACCTCGTTTGGCCGGGATGCCCGGTAGGCTCTGCCTCTGTTCGAGCGTCATTTGCCAGTGCGCCTCCACCAGACTTCGGATCCCCTCCAGATGGAGCGTCGTGGACTCAATTTTATCCCGGTCAAAACCAGTCATCCCCGTTTCGATTCGCGCCAGAATGGTGGCGGTGCCCCCAGTGCCGACCAGCTTGACGGGCTGCTGGCAAGCGTTCAAGGCAGGCCGAAGCAACGGCACCACCTCCGCCCTCAAATAATCTCTCAACCACACCCGGCAGGCGATCAACGCCCGCAGTCCGGGTGGATCGGAGGGCCGCAATTGCTCCAGCAAACGGACTGTCCCCACCCCGTAACTGTCGCGGAATTGCGGAACGCCATGGTCCCCTACAATGAACTCCGTGCTCCCTCCCCCGACGTCCAAAACCAAAACTGGCGATCGCGCCAAAGGTGTCCCGGTCGTGACTCCCCGGAACACCCAATCCGCCTCCTTATCGCCCGATAAAATGTCCATCTCCAACCCGCAGCTTTTGCGGATGGCGTCAACCAGCTCCGCGACGTTGAGAGCGTCGCGCGCCGCGCTGGTGGCGATCAAGCGGGTCTCGGCAGCGCCCAATTCCGCGGCGTTGTTGGCGAATTCCGTGACGGCTTCCGCCGTGGACGCGATGGCCGGCTTCTGCAACTGCCGTGTCCCATAGAAACCCGCTCCCAAACGGGTTTGCCTGCTGGTTTCCGCCACGGGAGTCAGGGAGTGCTCCGCCACATCGGCCACCAACAATTTAACCGAGTTGGTGCCAATATCGATCACGGCGCGGCGATGTGGAATCGTGCGGCTCAAAGTCGCTCTCTCGCACCGGAAAGCACCCCGGGCCCAAACCTTAGGTGCGATTAAAACCGCCGGTCAATTTTCAGGCAGGGCGGGTCGTCCCCCGCCCGCCAGGCGGCGCGCACGGAGTGACGCGCCCCACCTTGCCTGACACATCGATCGCACTTCGCAAACCCTCTTTCCTGGTGTCTGATTATGGGGTCGTTTATTATTCTGCGGCCCGGCGGGCCAGGACGGCCCCGCCGATAATGCCGGCATCATCGCCAGCTTTGCTGGCCACGATTTCAATTCCTTTATTGGTGCCGCTCAGGGCGTAATCCTCAGCGGTCTCGACAATGATGGCCATCATCTCATCGCCCAAGGCATCGATCACCCCTCCGCCCAGGACGACAATTTGGGGGCTGAAAATGTTGATTAAATTGGCTACGGCGATACCGGTATATTCGGCGGCTTCCTCGACGATTTTTTCCACCAGTTTATCGCCTTTGCGAATGGCTTTGCGCAAGTCTCCGCTGCGCAAATCCGTCAGGTCCGCGTCCAGCATCTCGGTCAACAGGGTTTTTTGGCCGTCTTTAATGGCAGCATGCAGGGAACGAAAGATGGCCCCGCGGCTCGCCACCGCTTCAAAACAACCTCGGTTGCCGCAACTGCATTTGGGCCCGCCCACCTGGATTACCATATGGCCAATCTCTCCGGCCGTTCCGTTGAATCCCGAATAAAGCTTCCCATCCGCAATAATGCCCCCGCCAATGCCCGTGCCGATGAAGATTCCAATGACGTGGCGCGGCTTGGATTGCAGCTCTTTTTCGTAAACTCCCAGCGTGGCGCTGTTGCAATCGTTTTCCACGGACACCGGGATGCCGCCCAATTGCTTTTCCAGCATTTTCTTCAGGGGCAAATCCTGCCATTGCAGATTGGGCGCGTTAATGACCCGGCCCGTCTCGGTATCGACCGCCCCAGGCGCGCCGATCCCCACGCCTTTGATTTGCTTGAGGTCCAGGTCGCATTCATCCACCGCGTCGCGCACGCATCGGCCAATGCGCTCAACCACGCCTTCCGCGCCGCGCTCGGATTTGGTGCTCATCTTACTGCGCCCGAGACACGCGAGTTTCTCGTCAAAAACTCCCGTCAGAATCTTGGTCCCGCCCAGATCGACTCCGACGTAATATTCTGCTTTAATGGTTGCTTCAGCCATGGGAAAGAAAAGAGCAGGTTAACCGGTGAGAACGCCTTCGATGCGCCGCCGCAACTCGACATTGATCTCGTCCGCGGAGCAATGACCATCCACGATGGTAAATCCATAGGTGCGCTGCAGTTCTTTAAACTTGGCAGCGACCAGCGCTTGATATTGCAGAAAGCTATCAAACATATCGCGCGACAATCCCAAATCCATCCCGCTTTCCCAATAGTCCAACGCCTGTTTTTTGGCAAACGTTCGCTCCACCAGCTCTTCCGGTTGCACGTTCAAATAAAACACCACGTCCGGCACAAGCGCAATGCCATAAAGATTCCTCAGCCACGCCCCATCCATTCCCCGCACCATATCGCGCACCATTAAAGTATAGATATAGCGGTCCGCCAGCACCATAAAACCAGCCCGCAAACTGGGCAGAATAATATTCTCCAATTGATCGGCAAAATCCGTCGCGTAAAAAAGGCTCAAGGTCATGTGGCTGAGAATGTTCCCCTTCTGGGCCTGGTCCAGTTCTTCGCTGACCAGAGTGGACCTTTTCAGGCCCACTTGCACGGTCGCGTGTCCACTCCCCTCCAGCCATTCGACCAATCGCACAATCTGCGTCGAGCGCCCGGAGCCGTCGGCGCCCTCCACCACAATGAGTTTCCCGGCCAGTTTGGAAAGGTCCACGCCCGGCACGCCATGTCCGTAAAACCGCCGCGGCCCCTGCCGGGGCACGACGATCCCGGCATGGCGTTTACGAACAGGGATGGCCGAAACAGTCTTCATGGTTTGGATGGTCGTTGTGACTTGCCATATTTGCCCAGGTCCAACTTGGCGGCAATCAGATCCCGCACGATGCTTTGCTGGGATTCAATCGGCTGGCTGGCATCCAGCACCAGGAACTTAAACTCTGTGCTCATGGCCAGGTATTGCTCCAGGATCCGCCCTTGGAAAATGCGGAAACTTTCGTACGGATCCGCCGCCAGCCGCAAATCCATGCCCGCTTCAAAATACTTCAACTGCGGCCGCCCAACCAAAATGCGCTGCAGCGAAACCTCCAGCGGCGCCTTGAAAAAAAACACCAAATCCGGCATGGCGGCGAAATCATAAATGCCGCGCACCCATTCCGAGGGGCAACCGCGAACGGTATCGCGCGCGAAGGCCGTAAAAATGTAACGGTCGCACAGAACGATGTACCCGCCGCGCAGGAGCGGAACCAATTGCCGCTCGTAGCGGTCCGCGAAATCGGTCGCGTGGATCAGGCTGAAGGTGGTGGGGGAAAGCAGCTCGCGCTTTTTCCCCTTGCTGGTGGCGCTTTTCACCAGGGCGGAGGAATTCCATTCGCTAAAAAAAGTCTTGAGCCCTTGCAGCTCCAACCAGCGCTTGAGCAGGTATATCTGCGTCGATTTTCCCGATCCGTCGAGGCCCTCGACCGCGATAAGCCTGCCCGGAAATCCCAATTCAGCAAAAGTCTTCATGACCGTTCTCCTTGTAAGGTCTTCCTCCCCGAAAAGAAAACAAAAAGGATATTTCGTCTCAATAGCCTTGACTAGGATTCCGCTTTTTCGGGAGAGAGCATTCTGATCCGGGCCTCCGCGTCTTCGATCTGCTCCGCAATCTTGACCATGGCTTCTTGCAGACGGGACGCTTCCGAAGCCACCGGACGCGGCGCAATGGCTGGAGTGCCGCCTGGCAAACTCAGCGCCGCAATCGCGCGATGCAGCTTCTCCAACTCCAATTCCAATCGCTCCGCCCCTTCCCGCAGCTTTTGCGCCATCTTATCATTCCGCAACGGGGCATCCCCCGCCCGCCCGTGCGGAACCGCCACGTGCAACTGCTGGGTCGTGGCCCGCCGCAGCCGCAAGGCCAGATTGTGGGCGTAAGAGGTGATTTCCAAGGCAAACTCCTGCCGCTCCAGCGGCGAGCGGAACTTCTCCCGCGCCAACAATTCCGCCATAAAACCGACCACGTGCCCGGTGGCGTCGAAGTGCGGGATCAAGTCCTTTTCCAACGGCTTTTTTGCCTTGCTCCGCGAGTCCGGCCGCGTGGCTCGTTGCTTGCGCCCTCCGACTTTGTCCCAAATCTCGCTAAAAAGAGCGCGCTTGGGCTGCGTATCCGGGGTGGGCAAGTCCAGCGCGCCCGCCGGGGCCTTCATTTCTCCCACGCCATCCGCCAGCCACCCGGGGTTGACATCGAAGATAAAGCACAGCCGGTATCCTGCCAGGTAGCGCAACGGCGTCCGCCCGTATTCGACGCTGGCCAAGCGGTCCCGGCTCAAATCCACTTCCGGAGCCATGGCGGATTGGGGCCAGTTAATGCTTTCCCGAAATTGCCGGGCGCGTTCGCCGATCTCCCGTTCCCGCGCCGTCACCTTGCCGCTTTTGTTAGGCATGGGCCGCATTTTAGCAATCCCACGGAAAAGTGCAAATTATTCTTGCTATATACACATTATTGTGGTATTGCATTAAACGATGATTGCGCCCGCCATGGCCCGGCCCGCCCTCCCGCCCCCACCCGCGTTGGCCGCCGGACCGCCCCCTTTCCGCATTGAGCGCCCCTTCGTTTCCGTCTGGGTCGCCGCCTCCGTGCTCAATTGCGGCGAGCGCCGCATCGCCGCCTGGCTGGAGGACGGCTCCCTGCCCTTTGCCTTCAACATCGCCCGCCCGGGCGTCCGCCGCGCCTGTGTCCGCCTGGCCACCGGCAGTCTCCAAGGCCTGCTTCGCGGCAAACAGCCGTTCGCCACCCAGCCTGAGTTTCTCGCGGCCACTTTCCCACCCGCAACGCCCGTCTATGAGCCGGCCAGGCTGGCCTGGATGATGCAGTGCAAGGCTTCGGCGATTTAGTGCGTAAGTAGCTTGTAATAAGCTATTTGCACCTATTAGCTGGACAAATCGGCGGGCGACTGCCAAGCTGCTGGCATGATTTGTTTACCCGAGCCGGCAGGACCAT
>JBKQWF010000125.1:0-17508 GCA_052139695.1 Limisphaerales bacterium | reverse complement strand
TGATCAAGCAGCCTTGCGAACCGGTTCCGGTAACCTCTCTGGGAGCGCACGGTCCCGACGCCAAGCGTCGAGTTCACCGTTGCGCCGCGCGGCTTCCAGCGCGGCCAGGGCCAGCACCCCTTGTGGGGGCCTGGCCAACGAAGAGGACCTGGTGACGCTGTTGCAGCGCGCCCTCCCCAAGAAAAAATCCTGAGCCCATTGACGGGAGGTTTTTAGTCCCGAACCTCTCCGGGCCACGCTTTGCCAGATTGAGTTCCAGCCACCCATCCCGGTCATTTTCCCTGCCATCTCTACCTCCTCCCAGCCGCTTCCCGCTCCAAAATCGTCCAAGCACATGGTCTGCCGATCACAACTGCCAAATTACACCAAAGAGGCAATTTGTATCGCAGCAACGGGAGCCATTGCTGTGCTTTATTGCCCTGCGATTCCTCAAAGGTGTATCGCCAGGCGGTCGCTTTTCATCAGGCTGCAAAGGCAGCGTCCCCATTGCAAGTGACTATGATGTAGCCGTCCTGTGGCGCACGATTGCAAGTGCCCTTGGGCTGGTGCTATTGGCTATCGCAGGTTTCCTTCGGTCCTGGCGGTGTATGAGTGACCGCGAAACCTGCGCTGGCAGCCAACCAGGTCAAAAAGTGCAATTGCCGCACCTTAGTATGGCTGTTGCGCAAACAGCAAAGGCGGGCTAGCTTTTCATACCGTATTTAACCCCTATGCCTCCTAAGTTGCTACCTTCTTCCATCCGAACTTTTGGTTCATCCCGAAGTTCCAAAGACTCACGATTACGATGGCGATTAAATTACCGACATACATGTTCACGTGAAGAAAGCGGGTTTGGATGTTCAGCATGAGGACGCTTAGTCCAATTCCTGCCAGGCAAATCAGATTGAATTTTCCGAGGCGGGTTGCACGTCCGCGCCAACTCAGGTCAGCGATTGCCAGATCGCGGAAGGTCCAAAGTTCATTCCATGTAAAATTGCTAAAGATGGCGATTTCCGCCGCCAGGGCCTTTCCAAGGGAAAGATTGAGGTGAAGCATACTTGGATCGGCCAGGACGAAAAGCGCCGCCGTGTCCAACCCGATCCCACTGGCACCCACAGCCCCGAAACGGATATAGCGCCTCGCCACCAGAACATGCGTGGAATGAACACCGAGATTTTCCGCGAATTTCCAAATGCCATTACTCGAAGAGTCGGAGCTCGCGTCGATTGACAATTGCTGCCCAGAATCATAGGAAAGACTTTCGTCTAGGACTTGACCTTGTTTTTTCAAAGCGCGTTACGTTTCCCTAAAATTTCTTGCTTGGTACGCCGCCTTGGGACATGCTGCCAAGACCTTCGCGTGAGGGGATTAATGAGCTTTTCGACAGAAATTGTCAACCGCAAAAGCAGGATTGACCCAATGCCCGTGGCATCGGTACGTAGTTTAACCAGCCAAAGGAACAATATTGTGGTGACAATAGTCATGGCGCGCAACATGTCATCTTGCCATGTTTGCGGATGACGGGAACGATCCCGTCCATAATGTCGAAGCCTAACCGAAACCTGTCCGATTTCAAGTTTTGCCAATCTCCCGCCCGTTCAGCGAGTTCTCTAGACTGCTGCCGTTGGCGCCCGATCATCGAGAGCTTCATGAGGTGTCTGGAAAATGCGTTTTCGATACTTTTTGGCGGAGGCGTCAAAGCTACAATTGTTGACAATGTTCAGGCCGTGGTCGACGAGGACGATCGATTCGCCCCTGAACCGAATCTCAAGGCAGAGTGGGTTCTGCTGGTACTACTGCACCGTGTTCCTCCCTACAAAGCCATTTCCTCCGAGATACAAAAAGAACAAAGAACGGGATCGGCTGTCCAATATAATTCCCGAATAACATGCTTCCCGGTCGGACATTGCGACATAGAACCTCCTCCCCGCGTTCGTTCAAGATGTTTCAGCGCTAATGAGCGGACACCCGCGGATTCGTTCAGTTCCGCATTAAAGATTTCTCGATGTAAAGAGAATACGTATTATCCGCGCATGCAAAGACATAATTCGACGTGATAAATGACGCGAGCATAGAGCTTTGAGTCAAGCGGTTGAGCACTATCTGTTCCGGCTTATATCGCTCTACAATTCTGGCAATTTCCTGGTCGCTAATTTGCTTCGACCAAAATCGTTTCCGGGGCAAGACTGCCAATTCCGGAATGACCGGCAAACCAGCGTGAAAAGGGTAAATGCCGCCTTCACTGTACACCCATTTTGTTCGGCTTGCATATTCCCTCATTTTTAAAATTACCTCGTTGTCGCCTATCTGCGGCAATTCGCGTATCTCCCCAATCTCCGAAATCAAACGGTCGCCTCCCTGGACAACGCACATCGAGATCAGAGCGCAGGCCGCTACGTGACCGGCAAACCGAATGTACGGCGGACGAAACAGATCGCCCGGGCCCTCTTCCCATGCAAACCGCACCAAACCTGCAGTTCCATATCCCGTCAGCCAGGCCAGTGGCACGGCAAAGTGTAAATAGTAATAGTGCCAAAATGGCCGGTGAATGGTATGGAGCGAAACGACAGTTATCAAAAGCACCGTCGGAAGCGCCACCTGTCGCCATTCCCGCCTGAGTGCGGCCAACATCAAACCCGCTATTGCGCCAAAAAAAGTCGCAGGGTCCTGCAACAAAACTAAAAAGGAGAAAGCTGGCCCTTTCGTTTGGGCGGCCTGCCGAGACGCTGCCGAAAAATGCGACCGCCATGCGTCGTGGTAATCGCTGGGGAAGAAAAAGGCAATAACAAGAAATACCGCGATCGTCGTTGTAAACCAGATTCCCAATGGCTTCAGTGACCTCTGGAGATATGCTAGTCTGCAGAAACTGCCTTTTAGGCTATCGCTGGGAATCGACTTCCTTTGGACTCTCAAAACTATCGCGAGAACAATCGCGGGAATCACAAACCCAGCAGTGAGTTTAATCTGCAGCGCAAGAGCTAGGATGGTTCCTGACAGCACAAGCCAGCAGGGGTGTGAATTCGTGATCCATCGGTCGGCAGCCCACAGCGCCCAAAGGCCTACGCCAATGGCAGGAACTTCCAACATCACCGAAATAGACAATCTTAAAGTCTCTGGACTGGTAATCAAACAAATTAAAGTCAAAAAGCTGGCGAGTCTTCCGGATCGCCCATCAACTAAAACAAATAAGGCCGTAAATAACAAGATGCCAAAAACAGCGGCGAGATGTCGCGCAACGACAACCGACGCCCCGAAAAACTTAAACATTAAGCTCAGTAGCACCGTATGGAGCATCGGCTGGTCGTTCCACATCCGATCGGCTAGCTGTTTTGAATATAGGAGTGCCTTTGAGACTTCGTAGTGTTCGTCTTCGCCGATTTGAATCGCCCCGGCAATTGACCCTCGCATAGTGGCAAACAACAGAACTATTGTAATTCCGGCGCATGCCAACGGCACCACGAAACGAGCTTTTGATTGATCTGCCATGCTGGCCACAATTGTGCCAGTCGATTGTCCACTAATGCAATATCAATCAATCAATCAATCCCCTTAACGCCAGGCGACTCGAATAAGTCGATATCCAGGGTGCGCGGTCATAAATTCCTTCGGACCAAACGCCAAAAATAGCACCTGAATGCCTTTTAAATAGACTGTCCTCCTTGGTTTGCGAAAGCGAATTCGACAGCCGAAAAGTGTTTTTGTGATGCTCTCCTGCTTTAGACTCTCTAATCCGATCTTGGCCCGCACATCGGAAAAGTCATGAACCGGATGAAATCTATCCTTCGGAAGCGTTACGTCCAGCTCCACAAACATCGGATCTTTCACAAAAAGTGTTACGGCCGAAGCTACGTTACCTGACTCTTCATCCCATCCAACACCATTGAACGGCACGTGGGTTACTTGAAATGGTAATCCCGCGTCATACACTCCCTCCTTCGGTATATTGACTGATGGCGACGGTTCATCCACCTGAGGTGCGAGCTCTCGCCAGGTAAGGGGCCGCGGGCCCCCTAGTTCACTGCGGTGCTGGGTCTCTTCCATCAACAGCCAGCCACACAACGCAATCAGCTCCGCACGCAGGAGAAATCTGCTACTAGTCTGGCATACGTTACGTAGTGCTCACGATTAAAACATAGAAGCGAGAGATAGACAGCGCTAAAGGCCAAAATCCAGTTTAATAGGTAGGGGGGTTGGGCCAGCAGGCATTGAACCGGCCGCCGAGTTAGGGGTGGCACAATCGCAGAGCCCCATGTTACAGGCTGGTTAGAAACCACAATGAAGCCTAGGACAAGAATCAGTGCATTTAGCGCTCGAAGAGAAGGTAGTCCGGTTCGTTCGCAACGTCGATGTAAGAGGAGAATACCAAGACATCCAACAACGATCAGGCCATATGCGCCAAGGTAATCGTACCAAGCAAAATCTGGATTTCCGATCCTCCAGTGCATTTCGAATAAATAGCCCTTCAAACTGTCCAATAGGAACAGTTTGGCTCCGAAAAGCATACCCAACAATACGAGCAGGCGCGCTTTTGTTGATACGGGTAACTCGCGCCATACAGCCCATGCCCTCATGGTCGCGGGCCTTTATGGGTTCTCAACATTTTGAAGGCCCCATGGAAATGCCAGCGCATCAAGAAGCCGGTCTAAAAATTCGAGAACGTGTGCGTAATATCAAAAGACTTCCAGCGAGGAAGTACAGAATCGCCCCCCAAAGCAACCACGGAAGGTAACGTCCGTTGATCGGCAAATTGCTGCCGATATGCCCCAAGCAAGGGCAAGGCGCGTGCGGAGCGATAACTAACATACTTAAGCGATAAATGAGAAAGGAGGCACCGAGCCAAAGCAGAATGCAGGATTTGATCACCGGTTGATCACTAACAAACAGAATGATTGCAACGAAGAATTCGATTATTCCCACAGTCCAAAGCACTTGACGGTTCGAAAGAGGCAGAATTGGATCAGGGAGTGCCAGGACTTTTGCACCGTCCAAGGCACTCCCGATCTTACAGAATTCGACGGCGAGGAGAATTACCCCCGCAGAAACAAAATAGCCTTTGTGTGAAGATTGCACCTGAAATTAAAAAACAGTTGCGCCGACAATGCTTCTCCTCGTTTTCAATCGTCGCAGGAATCTCCGCCCGCAGCCGATTGGCTAACTCTATTGTGAAATGTAGTAGACTCCGGGTCAGGAGTGCCGTTAGGATAGCAACCGTACCAATAATACGTGTACTGGCATACTCCATCAGCCAACGTAACACAGCCAACAGTTTGGCTCCCATTCGAATAGCAACCGTAGGTTTTGCTTCCAGCTGTTGAAATAACGTCGCGCACGTACGACCAAAAGTAGCCAGTGCCGTCTTCGCACACAATTGTAGTAGGCGTATCGCTACCAGGGCGACACGATAGGTAAAGGGTGCTGTAACAAGCATATGCTCCGGTAGTTACAAATATTGCAAGCAGGCACAGAATTGAGTTGCGTAGCTTGCTTCCTAAGGTCATCGATCGTTTACTATTTAGCATAGGTCTTTCTTTCGTTATTTGCGGTTTTAGTGCTTCGTGTTTATCGCCCCTCGCTTCACTCGTGAGCAAAGGAATCCAAAAAGAGCAGTCGAAACGGCGAGCAAAAAACACACGAGGTACGCAACCGATTGATGTTTGGAACCTCGTATCCTTAAGGTTTCCAGCTCCGCTATGGTTAGCATTTTAGTCAGGCGCCCGTCAAGGCCTCTTGCGTACCTTGTTCCATTAGTATAAATGTCAATATCCAGCTTGTTAGTGCCGATTAAGAGGGCGGGATCAAAATCCGGGGCCCCTTCATCACCCGCCAGCTTGAGGGAAACAATAAGCAACTCCTCTAATGGCACCGTTCCTCGAGGAGTGGGACATGTAGAAATGGCAATATCGGGTAGCCCCATCGGCAAAGCGTTTGTTTGAGAATACTTATATGTAATGGTTGTTGGGGAAGGATCCTCGGCAAACCGTTTAAAGGTCAAGCGAAGAGGTGATTGCGGGCTCGATTCAAGGTCGCCGGAAATGTAGTCTAAGTCCAGAATCTCTTTGATTTTCCCGGTAGCCGGGTCTTTAAAGTGTACTGACCTTGGCCTCTCCCTAGGGTCCAACAGAGCGGTAAAATGGTCATTTGTCCAGTGAATGGTGTGAGGAACAATACCTCCAAGGCCCATACACAACGCTCGCAGGAGATTAAATTCGGCAAAATGCGTGGCATGGACAACGTGATTGGTTTTGTTCTCCTGAACATTCCCGGTTAGCTGAGAGTAAAGGGCATTGGTGCCCATTATCTGCCAGTAATTGCTTCCAGTTCGACCGAGAAACGTATCGGGCGGCGTGTTACAAATCTCTGCTGTCACGTCTGCGTTTGAGGCTGTCCAACTTCGCAGATAGAATCCATTTTCTGACCAACCACCTTCAGCCACTCGAAAATGACTCGGGAGCTGCCAAGCGCCATCCTTAGTTTGTTCTACACTTCTGTAAAAAAAAAGAATTTGTCGGACAGGCGGTAGCGATTCCAAATAGCTCTTAAACTGACTGGTCTTGGAAGAGACGTTAGTGTCCTGGCCCAAACAAGTGAAGGTTGCGGCAAAAAAGTAAACTAGAAGAACCGCGATGTTCGCAAGGCGACCGTAAAGCGGGTTCAGCCATGACGAAATCGTCGCACGCTTTGTTGGACAGACCATTCTCGAAAGCTTGTAGTATTTTTGTTCTATTGTCAATAGAAAATGCGGGATCTAAAGCCGGCTGGAGCGCAATATCAACTTTTGGCCCGCCAGTCCCTCTTGATCCGCCAAGCGGGTAAATGACTGTGGGAGACGGGCTTGCCTTTACCCCCCGACGGAACAGAGAGGGTCGAACAAATGCAAATGTCCTCCCGATTAACTTTTTAATGAGCAGGAGTAATTTGCAAAAGCTTTTAGACGCTTTTACCACGAATTAATAATTAACTAACTTTCACATTTGGGACGATCAATCGCATCTACACATCATTTTTCACTGACAATATCTGGGTCGGTAAGGGCAGGTTGTCGTTTGGCGCAAAAGCAGCGGCGGCAGAACATTGCCAATTGGCAATGTTTTCCTAACTGATGGGCTATCAGCCTGCTGCGACTAAATTCTGAAAAAATAGAGGCGGTTTTTTGACTACTTCAGGCCCAGAATTAAGTGGAGATCATGCTACGGAGATAGCACGCTGGCCAACGGCAATAGCTCGCGCGATTGGCGTGTCTACCACACCTGGCGCAAGGGATCATCGCTTGCGCCCGGCGGCTTTACGCCAGCGAATCGTTTGGGGTGGAGTTGGAGCAAACAGTGTACGCGCTGGATTCGACCACCGATTGATCTCTGCCTGTGCTTGTTTCCCTGGGCGCGCTTTCGCTCCACCAGAGCGGCGGTCAAACTTCACACGCTTTTGGATTTGCGCGGGCCCCTTCCGACGATGATCACGATTTCCGAGGGAAAAAGGCGGATGTGACCGTCCTGGATGAGTTGATTCTCCAACCGGAAGCGTTAAGGCGAACGAAGGACCCGGCTACATACAGCGTATGTAGGGGCTACCGCCCGCGGCTACTCCACTTCCACGGCTTAACCGCCGCACACTGGCTCCCCCAACGTGTCGTCGGCTATCGCCCGACTATAAAGCGTTCCCTGCGGGCTCCCGGGTGCCGGCCATCTAGCCGATGTCCTTTACCAACGCTTTATAGTCGGGCGCACAGTCCGATTGTCCTTTAGCGCCGACACGTTGGGGGGACTGGTTTTAAAAGGACATGCTATCGCATGGACGAGCGAGTTCGCTACCGCGACCGTTCACGCGGAAAGCGTGGAGGACGAGTTCCCTTCCGGGAATCGTTCGCGCTGAGGCGCGGAAGACGACGGGCGGACTGCCGCCACGACTTCGCGGTCGAATGACCGCGAGCGACGACTGGCTAATCCTGGCAGGACTCGACGAATTTCACGAAGTCCGCATTCTGAAACACCTTCCGTTCTTCCCACACGGCACCGGGAATCGGCAGCGAGAAAAAGGAGCACACGTCCCGGCGCAGTCCTTCTGACTTGACGACGATGCCGTCCTTCATTGCGTAATAGACGCTGGAGAGATGCAGGATGACCAAGTTCACGAATTCCGCCTCGTCCAGGGTGACGGGCTGCTTCGAGAGATCGACTGGTGCGTCAAGGATGCGCGCCAATTCCGGGCGGCGGGAAAACTCCTTCCATATTTCCCGATGATTCGAGGTGACAGTGAGCAGATTGGCGACCTTTTGGGCCTTTGCTCCGGAGCGGATGGACGTGGCAGTGAAAAAAAGACCGCCGACTACGCCGACAGCGTTCAAGAGATTGAGCCAATTGTCCGCGATCCAGCGGGCACCTTCCATCGCCCCATCCTACCATACGGGGGGAGGAACGGAAAAGAGGCCTCAGAGCCGGTCAGGGATGTCCGGCTTGGCGAGCACCAAGGTCTTGCGCGGAATCCTCACCATCCGCTCATCCGGCCCGCACCCCGCCGACGGCGGCAGCAACCCTGCCAGATTCGTGATGTCCGCGCCGATCACGGCGAAATCCCCGCCGTCCAATTCCCAAATGTCCGGGCAACCGTGGCAGCCCGGAGTCTGTGCTCCGCCAGCGTGCGGGTCGGGGCCGATGCGTTTGATAAAAGTCATGGGATATACGTAACAGTTGTGACGTATATCGTCAACTCGTTTCCCGCGTAATTTTCGGGGGTGAAAGGAAATAGAGCATCGGCCGACTTGAGCGAGCGCATTGTCCGTATTTTGCGCGAGGAGAGAAGGCGGCTGGGATTATCGAAATATGCCGTGGAGCAACGGGGCGGCATTTCACAGCAGATGGTTGGTTACGTCGAACGGGGCTTGCGGAGGCCATCCTTGGAAACAGCCTTGCGGATGGCCGAAGGGCTTGGCGTTGATTTGGCCGACATTATCAAAAAAGCCCGCAAAGCTCCGTCGAAGCGCAAACCGTAACCCTATTCTCTCCAGCGAGTTCCGCATGCGGGAGCCTCAAATTCTCTCCTGGAGAATGACCAGGGCCTTCGGCAGGGGGATCGATTCAAGCCACAGCGCTGGCGGACCCTCAGAAGAACAGTGCCCCCGAGGCGCGTCCGCTTTTCCCTATCAAAACTTGCCGCGCCCGGCAACTTTACCCGCCTTTTGCAAAATTTGTTCACAGGTATGCTTGTGTCATATGAAAAACATACACACAAAGTCAGGGGTATCGCAGAACGGGCATGGGAGCGAGATCGGGAACGGCGAGAACCTTCCAGGGATCGAAAAGCTATTAGCCAGGTGTCTCAATGTGGGCTGGCTCATCTTCAAGAAGCTGAACAGCATCGACGAGTCGATAGCGATCCTTGCCGGACAGAAGAAGCGGGAATTGGACGCGGACAAGGAAGGTGAGGCACCGGCGCAATGATCCCGATTCCGGTTCCAAGACCAGCCGCCATTACCTCTGCGGCTCGCTCCCCAAGGCGTTTGCCCACGCTGGAAATCCAGCGCACAGGAGTGGCGGCTGGTCCTGGAACCGTGAATGACGAGCCGGACATTGTGATCGGAGAGCGGGAGGGCTGGGGCGAGACCCGGCCTTTTGGCATTTCGGCTGCCGACCACCGCCATCATGTGTATATCATCGGCAAAACCGGCTCCGGCAAGACGACATTGCTCCGCAATCTCTTGATTCAGCACATCGCCCTCGGTCACGGCGTGGGATTGATCGACCCGCATGGCGACCTGGCCGAGGAGCTCTTGAATCATATCCCGCCGTGGCGCTCCGACCATCTGGTATATTTCAATCCCGGCGACCTTGAATTCCCCGTTTCCCTGAATCTGCTCGCCAATGCTTCACGGGATGAGCGGCATCTGATCGCATCCGGCATCGTGGGAGCCTGCAAGAGCATCTGGCACGATTCCTGGGGTCCTCGATTGGAATATATTCTATATAATGCCCTCTCCGCCCTCCTTGACTGCCCCAATGCTTCCCTTCTGGGTGTCAATCGGATGCTCACTGACGAGGCATACCGCGCCTGGGTCATCCGGCAGATCAAAGACCCGTTCATCAGGTCGTTTTGGGAGGATGAATATGCAGGTTACGACCCGCGCTTTCAGCGCGAGGCCATCGCGCCCATCCAGAACAAGCTTGGCCAATTTTTGTTGAATCCGGTCGTGAGGAACATCCTGGGCCAGGTGAAATGCACGGTGAACATCCCCTTTACAATGAATACAGGGAGGCTCTTCATCGCCAACCTTTCCAAAGGCAAGCTGGGCCACGACAAGGCCAATCTGCTCGGATCGCTCCTGGTCACCCAATTCCAACTGGCGGCGATGGCCCGGACAGACATACCGGAGGAGGAACGCCGGGATTTTTTCCTCTTCATCGACGAGTTCCAGAACTTTTCAACCGAGGCGTTTGTCTCGATCCTCTCCGAGGCGCGCAAATACCGGCTCTGTCTTGTCCTCTCCCATCAATTCATCGATCAGCTCACGCCCCCCGTCCGGGACGCCGTTCTCGGCAATGTCGGCACCCTGGTCTGTTTCCACATCGGGCATACCGATGCAGAGGTGATGGAGAAGGCGTTTGGGAAGGAATTCCGGGCGCAGCAGTTGGTCGATCTTGGCCGCCATGAGATCGCCGTGCGGCTTACCGAAGACGGCCAGAACCGGGTTCCCTTTCTGGCGAAGACGCTTGCTCAGCTCCAATTACGGACGGGCAGGAAGGACAAGCTCATTGCGCGATCACGCGAACGGTTTGCCCAGCCGCGGCATGTTGTCGAAGAGAAGCTGCACCGGTGGATGTCGGCCGCCTCCCCCGATGCCGGCAAAATTCATCGGCGCGGATCGAACAAAGCCGATTGAGTCCGCGTCAGCGCGTCAGAAAGCATTACCAACCAATCTTCAATCACATCAATGGCATCAAAGGCTCGAAGGGTAAAAAGTCAGCGTCACAACCTGCCTGAGGATAACTTCCTCGAAAGCGGCACCAGGCACTCGCATCTGAATCACCGGGACCAGACCTGCAAACGCAGCAGAAGGAGACGTCAGAGACGTCGGGGGGTGCATATCGAAGGCAAGTATGATTCGAAGCACAATCCGCGCGTGAAGATTGACCAGCGGGTGCATGAAGACCGCATGATGGGTGAGCTGCGGAAGATGAAGAAGGAACATCATCTATGAGGCTTCCACGATGGCCTCTGCCCCGTCATCGGCGTTCTCGGCGGACAGATTCTTGCTGTTTTTGCGTGCGATGGCAGTTTTTAGCCATCGACGCCATGAATTGAGGGGGCCATTTTTCGTAAGTCATTGACTGGCAGGCAAATTGAGTTCTTTACAATCCACTTGGGGGTACACATTAAGGGATGTTCTTCAACCAAAATTCGGCATCGGAATTAACGTGATATGCTCATCTCCCTTTTCTCTAATCGACTTCCCGTTTTCGTGCGATCCGCAGCGTTGGCCCTCGTCTGGTTTCTTCCTTTCGTTGAATTACCCGCATCGGCATCCAATGTCGCGCTAACCATAGTGACCAATCCGCCACAAGGCGGCACCGCGACCGGGGCCGGAACATATTCGCTGGGGGCTTCGGCAAGCGTCTACATCCAAGGGTCCAATGGCTGGTATATTCAAGATGTCGAATTGCCGTCAGGCCCAGCCGGTGGGTTTATACGTCAAAAAGTGGCAATGTCGTTGTCGTTGCCTGGCGAAGGTGGTGCTCCTGATTACACCCAAATCACGAATGACAGCGAATCCATTACGATGAGTTCATCTACGAACCTGACGGTCACATTTGGAATTCTTGCGCCAATCTTTTCCTCGCAACCCGCAAATCAAGTCGCGGTTGTCGGCGGGGATGCAACCTTCAAAAGCGGAGCCAGTGGAAGGATGCCGCTCTCATATCAGTGGCAGCTGAATGGCGCAAATGTCCACGGAGCGACCAATTCTTCCCTGACAATTATGAATGCCAAATTTACCAACGAGGGGACATATACGCTCGTGGCGAGCAACGCCTTCGGCGTTTCCAACAGTTCGCCGGCCACTCTCACCGTCGAAAATCTCATCGTCTATACGAACGGAGAACCGGCCCTCGGCGCAGCCGTTACCATCGCCGGCTCCGCCACCATCAATTTCGAGTCGCTCTACCCGAACGGGGACATTTTCTACACCCTTGACGGCAGCACACCGGATTTCAGCGCCATCCCGTACGCCGGGCCGTTCACGGCCTCCGCGTCATGCACGGTCTCCGCCATCGCCTACAGTTCCGACTTCAGCCAATCCGTCCTCTCCCAACCGCTCGCCATCACGATATTGCCGACCTTTCAAATCAACGCATTTGCGCCGGGCGGCGGAAGCGTTGTGCTCAATCCGAGTGCGAGCGCGTACACCAACAACTCTGCCGTCACCCTGACGGCCGTTCCTGACCCGGGCTGGACGTTCATGGGCTGGACCGGAGCCGCGACCGGCACGAATCCCGTAGCGACGCTCACCGTAAACGGAGACATGACCGTGCAGGCCGAATTCGGCACGCCGCTCGCGACCACGGTGGCCGGAAGCGGAACCGTGTCGATACAGCCATCGGCAACCCTCTACCCATATGGGAGCATCGTGTTCCTTTCGGCCATACCAAATCCGGGGAGTTATTTCGCCCTGTGGGGCAACGCGGCATCGGGCAATCAAAGCCCGCTTGCCTTTTACGTATCCAGTCCCACCCAAACGGTTTCCGCGCTCTTCGCCTCAGTGCCCGCCAACCAAGCGTCGCTTACGATTCTCTGCCAGGGCGGGGTGGTCACAGCCGATCCTTCGTCGAATCATGTCGCCCTTGGCAGCACGGTCATTTTGACAGCGGAACCGTATTATCGTCAAACGTTCCTCGGCTGGACCGGTGATGCGAGCGGCACGGCAAACCCCCTGTCCCTCGTCATGGATACCAACAAAGTCGTGACAGCCCTGTTTACCGACGCCATTGGTCTCGACGTTAGTGCCTCCCAAGGCATCCTCTATCTCTCGGTGAGTTGTCTCCCCGGCGACGTATTTCGCATCGACACAAGCGCAGATTTGCTCCACTGGACGCCGTTTGTAACTGTCACTAATTATTCCTGGGGTTTTCCCTTAACCGATTCGCTGGCACTCGACATGCCGTTCCGCGCATATCGGGCGGTCGGGCAGTAGCCGAAATCATGATTCAAGAATGCGCTTGGAACATATCGGCAAGCTGATATGTTGAAAACACTCAGGCTCCGCACAGGAACCATATGAAAAAGCACTCGCTCCCCAAAACATCAGCCACGCTTATTCTAGCTCTGCTGACATCAATTGGACTGGTGTCCAATCAGACTCACGCCGCAGAGCCGCCATATCCCGTTCCCTGGACCAACCCCGCTGACGGCATAACATACCAGCATTATTGGCTCGGCACGTCGGACGCGGGATACAGCCCGTCCGGTTATGTGTATTATTTCAACGATTCGGCTCCGACCGTGGACCGAAATGGGAATCCGACGACCGTTGGCGCATTGGGCGGCGTAGGCACCAAAGACAAAAACGGCGTTGAATCTGCCTGGTCTCATCCAACCGATGCCTCCCAGGGTGCGGAGTTTGGTTGCAGTGAGATTACCTCAAGCACCGCTTCGTGCTCTGTCTCAGGAGACGGCGACGTGGAGGAGCATTGGGCATGGTGCCCCAATCAATACTTCAGTTCCGATTTGCCCGTGTATAGTTCGCTGGGCAATGGTACGCTGTATTCACCCTCTGAACAGCCCCAACCATCGAGGTATGCAGTGATTGATCTCGGTACTCTCGGCGCTTTCAGCTACGCCCAAGCGATCAATACCAAAGGCCAAGTGGTAGGGTATACCGCCTTCAACGGAAACACTGTTTCACATGCTTTCGTGTACGCGAACGGATTCATGCAAGATTTGGGTACCGTTGGTGGCGGTGCCAGCTTGGCCTTCGGAATCAACGATAGCGGCCAAGTAGTCGGCTATTCCTCTCCCGTTATGGGGACCTATCGTGCCTTCTTATATTCCGGTGGCTCAATGCAAGATATCAGCGCATCCAGCGCGAGTAATTATCTCGCTTTTGGAATCAACATTAACGGATTGATTACCGGCTATTTATCACCTCGGAATGGCAATTATCCTCACGCCTTTCTGTACGACGGGTCGATGCATGATTTAGGCACCCTGGGCGGTACCTCCAGCACTGGTCGTGGGATTAATAAGGATGGCTCGATAACCGGTGACGCATTTACGGGTAGCGGTGTTGATCATGCTTTTCTATATGCAAACGGCCTGATGCAGGACATCGGCACGTTACGTGCCGACAGTTATGGCTATGGCATCAATGACTATGGAAACATTGTTGGTTATTCCTCCCCAGGCAGCGGTGTTTATCACGCCTTCCTGTATTCTGCCGGGACCATGCGAGATATCGGCACGTCGGTCGGCGGTTCCAGCTACGGCTACTCGATCAACAACAAAGGGCAGGTGGTCGGCAACTTTTATCCGAGCGGCACCCAGCTTGCCTTCATCTACACAGGCGGCACGATGTATGACTTGAATACGCAGGCTATCAACCCGACCGGCTGGAGACTTCAATCTGCCCAAGCAATCAATGACGCTGGACAGATTGCTGGCTATGGGATTAGCCCATCTGGACAAGCACACGCGTTCTTGCTCAATCCCCTACAAAACGGAGCCATTCAGGCCGCCAGCACGGTGCAGACAAAACTGCCAACCTACACCCATCCCGCTTCACCACTACCGGCGATCACTGGATTGGTCTTTATCACGCACGGGTGGATAAGCGGATTCGATGATGTCACGCAGTTGGCAAATGCTGAAGCCTTTGTCAATTCGACCTCGAATGCCATTGTCCAATATCTTGCCGCCAAGGGCATCGAGAACTGGCAGGTGGAGGGATACATGTGGCCGGGCGGAGCTGATCAATATCTTCCATCAACCGCCCTAGCCAACGCGGAACAAATCGGTGTGGCCATCGGCAATTACATCGTTGCACAAGGTAATCATGGGTGGACAAACATTCATTTTATTGCGCACAGCGCCGGAGCGGGCATGATCCAGAAAGCTACGGAAGTGATCAAGACCAGTTTGGGCGAAGGCGTTACCGTCCATTGCACCTTTTTGGATGCATATGATGGAGTGGCTGGCGAAAAGGCCCTTGAATACGGCAGCCAGGCAGATTGGGCGGATTCATACTTCGTCCGGGACGGACTGCAATTGAGCGGCGTAACCGGAAGACTTCTGCCTAACGCATATAATACAGACGTCACGGCGCTTGACCCCGGAAGCCTGCCGGAGCCGTGGTACGAATCGCTCCTCGACCCGGGTTCCGGGTGTTTTGATTTGGAATCGAGCCACGGCTGGCCTATTGCTTTCTATGACAAAACGATTGCAAATGATCCGCTGGTATATGAGTGGCAATTCTACAATGGATTCGGTTTCCCTTTAAGCGAGGAGTCAGGAATGCCCATGGGCCGGGCCAAGAGCCAGTATCCCCCGGGAAATGGCGTATCGTATGGATCAGCAATGGACCTCGGTCCTCAGAACGGGAACTGTACGCCTGCCACGCGGCCACCACGCTCCCTGACACCGTCCAGGCGCTCCGGCTGCTTCTCTCAGATCAGAAACGGCCCACGTCGGAGCTTTCCCTAGCGCAGTTTGAATTCTGCGAGGATGCTCTGGCCAAGGCGGAAGCGGAGAGGAGGTGAAGCGTATGGATGTTCACTGTTCCGCGTGTGGCGAGCCTTGGGATGTTTACCATCTCTGGCATGACGCCATTTACGACGCGTTGCCGCCTGACGAAGCCAAAGCCTGGTGTTCGCTTCCCCGGTGCCAAAAGCTCTCCACTCATTACCGGGGCGCATTCCGCGCCGCCGGCTGGGAGTTCGGGCAATCGGTGATCAATGTCACCCGTTGTCCGGCATGTCCCAAAGACGCAAAGCCAAAATTGGACCAAGCCCTGACCAAAGCGGCGATTGAGAAGCTCTTGGGCGGCGACGAGGACGGGCTGGCCGCCACATTCGAGGACTACCACCTATGAATGCGACCGGCGCGCCCGCGCTCACGCTTCCCTTGGGCCGGATTGTCGCCACGTCCAATGCCCTGGAGGTTCTCTCGCATGAGGACATCATGGACGGTATCCGCCGACATCAGGCCGGGGATTGGGGTGAGGTGGGAGCGGAGGACCGCCAGGCCAACGACCGAGCATCGGTTGAAGGCACCCGGATTCTCTCCGCATATCGCTCCGGCGAAACGACGTTCTGGATCATCACCGAGGCGGATCGCTCGGTAACGACCGTGCTTCTGCCCGAGGACTGTTGACCCCTAAACCTCTCTCACACGAGAGAGGTTGCTTTTTCCAGCGAAGCCACTGAAGGAAAGCCATGCTTCCCTTCTCACCGTAAACCCACAACTGAAAGGAGTCTCCATTGAATACCCTGCAATCTCTCGCCAATCGCGTCATAGAGGGCGATTGCCTCGACATCATGCGAACCATGCCCGCCGAATGCGTGGACATGGTCCTCACCGATCCGCCGTATCTTGCGCGCCATGTGGCGCGCGACGGCCGGAGAATCGCGGGCGACGATAACCGCCGCTGGCTTCTCCCAGCCTTCACGGAAATCTACCGCGTCCTCAAGCCCGACCGGTTCTGCGTCAGCTTCTACGGCTGGAATCAGGCGGAGCGGTTCGTATGGACCTGGAAGAAGATCGGCTTTGTGCCGGTCGGCCACTTCGTTTTCGTGAAGGACTACGCTTCCAAAACGGGATTCACGCGCGCCCATCACGAATTGGCGTATCTTCTGGCCAAAGGAGAACCGAAACGGCCCATTGAGCCATTACGCGACGTGATCCAATGGACGTACAGCGGCAATGCCCTCCATCCGAACCAGAAGCCATTGTCGATATTGACGCCCCTGATCGTGTCGCTTTCCGAGCCGGGCGATATTGTCTTTGACCCGTTTGCGGGATCGGGCACCACCGGCATTGCCGCCCGCCAATGCGGACGCCGATTCATGCTCATTGAAAAGCTCAAGGAGTATTACCAAGCCGCGCGAGACCGGATCAATGAGGGAACGTGACCGACTATACCCCCACCACACTCTTTCTCGCTGTCAAAACAAAAGCGCCGTCCGCGCTTCCAGCGAGAATACTGAAACCAGAAGCAACCCGCTTCAACGGGTGGACGGCAGAAAGAGAATACTATGGACCAGATACCCCTGTTCAAGCCTGAACGGGAAAAACGCAAATATCAGCCCAAGGAATGGAAGGTCGTGGCCTTGCGCGAATGCCCTACGCCGGATCATCTCCACATGTGCGACACGCCGGACAAGGCGGTCGAATATTGGAAACTGCACATTGCCACGTCGCCGCAATTCAAGATCGATGTTTCATACTACAGCTAATGGTTCTGGTTCTGAACTGCGTTTCTTGCTTCGCTTCTGGATCGTCTCAATCACCTGTTGCGATGGTGGCTCGTAAAAGTAACCGACGTGTAGATTT
>JBKQWF010000124.1:0-30207 GCA_052139695.1 Limisphaerales bacterium | reverse complement strand
CGCTCATGCAGAACAGGAGAAAGGGCCTCATAGCGCTGCTCAATCGCCTGCGCAGATGCTTCCATGAAGGAAGCCTACACCATTCCATCCATTAGTTGAAGCGTTTATTTATGCACGGACCCTTAGTTGCGTTGTTGCGTTGATGGTAGCAAAGGGCACGTTTACGAAGCAATCGTTAGTGACGGTCGATTTCTGCGCTTCGTCGTAAGCCCCATTCGGGTCAATCCCATATAATCAAATTCTGCTGTCCGATCAGGTTGATGTCCGTTGCGTTTTACAGGCTTTGAAATCATAAAATTCAAATCGGAGCTCGTTCCTCGCACCCCCCCCGGGGGGGGGCAGCGGCTCAATCAAGCTCAATTTAGCTCAATTAGGTTCGGCTTGAGGCGGTAAGCAGGCTTTCCGAGGCCGGGTCGGCCCCTGCTTCCACTGGGTGAGGTTGGGTTCGTCGATGGGTTGGGCGGCGACATCGTTTGCATGCGTGGCAATGATAGCAAGAATGCGTCAAAATTAAAATCCTACCGAAGGTAGGGGCGTCCCGCCGGGGCACCCCTGGAATTTGGACATTTTTGGAGAGCCAGTTGACGTAAAACAGGTTGATTCAACTCTTTCAGAGTTGATGACCAAATTGGAGGCCAAGACCCAGGGTGGCTCGTTCCTCGCGACCCTGGGCTAAATGATACAATCCCTTCGGGATTGACCTCGGAGTTCAGTTAAAATGTCCAAACACCCGTGGACGCCTCGGCGAGCTCGGCGAGGCGTCTCTACCAACTTCACGAAGGATTCTGTCTCACTGTCCGTCTCACGGCGCCACCAGGCGGAAAAATTGCGCGGTGTTGGTGGCGGCGAGGGTCACGGAATTTTGGCCGTTGCCTGCGACGGGCGTATTGGTGACGAGGCTCCAGAGGACCGGGGGCGCCAGGTTGGTCGCAGCATAGAGTTGATAGGCGCTGGCGGCGGAGGGCCAGGAGAGCACAAATTGGCTGGCCGATGGCACTTGAATGCCGAGGGAAACGGTGTTGGTCGCCGCGGCCCCGGCAGTGGCGGAGAAACTGAAGTTGTCGATGGCCAGCCCTTGGGCTTTGCCGGTGGGATCGGTCATTTCCCAGACCAGCCATAGGGCCGCGCCGGGCGGCCAATTGGTGATCACCTGGTTCGTGATGGCCAGGGGCATTTGGTTGGTGGGGTTTGTTCCGTCCACGGCCACGCCGCCGGTATCAGCCGCCACGGTGGCGAAAGCGACGTTCAAGGCTGGCAGGGCGGCTGTTTCCGCGGTGGACATGGCCGCCGTCGCGGTAGGATCCACGTAATAGTAACATTCCAAAGTCTTGGAGAGGTCGGATTGCCGCCAAACTTCGCCGACGGCCTGCGCGTTCAAGGTGTTGAGAGTTGTCCCCGTGTTGTTAATAAACCGGGCGCCAAAGGCCGTATAGCCGGTCGTGCTGGTGGCCAGCAAGCCCAAGGCGCGGTTGGAACTGTTGGGCAGGCCAAAACTGATCTGTCCACCGGCCGTTTGATCGCCGTCGCTTGCGCCAAGGCGGGTTCCCACGCTGGCGGCTGGATCGGCCAACCCGTACCAGCCGGCGATGGCGGCGAGCCCCAAACCGCCGGCCTTGCCAGAAGCCGCGGGAGGGGCGGCGAAGTCAAAAGGATTGCCCAGCGAATACGTCACGCCGTTGATGGTGACGGGATTGGCGCTATTAACGGACGCGGCGCCGGGATCCGGCAGGGAATCGAAGTTCTGGGTGTAGATCGAGCCGGCAATGTCATAGGCGATGACGGAGGAAGGCGGAACACCCGTGACGGCGTTGCTGGCCCCAGGCGTTGGAGAATAAAAGCTGATCCGGACAAAGCTCTGGCCGTCCGGCAGCGAACCATAGGACCAATCCGGCGGCAGGTTGGTGTAATCAACATAGTCGAGGACCTGAGGCTCGCCGTTGAAAACGCGGCTCAACGCCACCGAGCCCGCGTCGGGGCTAAGGGAGAAGCTGGTATGCAATTGACTTGAAGTGGAGAGATTGGTCTCGCCATCGGCGAAAATCACCAGGAATTCGCCTGGCTGAATGGCAGCGTCCGCCGGGAAGGCCCATTCGGCCAGGTTGGTGTAGTTACAGGACAAGTAAAGTCCGCCCAGCGCAACCGTCTTGGTGCTGGGATTGAAAAGTTCCACCCAGGGAGCAGGTTCTCCGGCGCTGTTGGTCAGGCCTGTCAAATTAGCCGGTTCCAGTTCATTAATCCACAGGGGCGGAAAGGCCGGCAGGCTGGCCGCCACGCTGTTGGTGGCGTCCGGCGTGGCCAGCTTGGTTGTGCCGGTGCTCCAATTGCCCGCGCGCCAGTTGTCCTGGCGCGGATCAATCAGTTGCAGGGAAACCCCCGGAATGCTGGTGTTGGTCGGCCAGGGCAAAACATCATCAAATTTCACCTGTGCGACGACCAGGTAGTTCGTGCCGCTGGGTTGCTCTAGGGACAAGGTTTGGCCCGGCGAGAGGGGGCCGCTAAAGGTGTCAAAGACTGCGTTCGTTGAGCCGTAAGCGGCGGCAAAGGCCGGGATATTGCCCGCCAACACCAAAAAGCCCAGGGGCGGCAGCAGCGAGCCGGGGCGGAAAGTGTAGGACAAGCCTTGCAACTGCCAGCCCGACAAGTCGTAAGTGGCGTTGGTGGAGTTGTTGTATAGTTCCACAAACTCCGCGCCGCTTGTTATGGGGTTCCACATGACCTCATTGATCACGACGTGGCCGGCGGGCGGCGGGATGGTGCCGCTATAACTGACGACCAGATCATTGCTGGCTCCTGCCACCGGCTGGCCTGTCCGGCTCAGACCGACGATGCTCAGGTTGTTGGCCCCGTTGGTCAGCGGCACGGTCACGCTAAAAGCGGTCACAGCGGTCCAGGTAATGGGATACTCCACGCCGTTGATCCAGAGGGTGGCGACGTTGACCGGCGCCTTTCCCGTTATGGAGGCGACGTTGTTGTTGATGGTGACGCTGGTGCTGACTGAGAAGCTGGAAGCATTAAGCGCCGCCAGTTGCGAGTTGATGCTGTTCTTTGCCTGAGTCAGCCAGGTCTTTATGCCCGGGTAACCTCCCGCGGCGGCGGTGAGAGCATTGGGGTTTTCGACGGAAAGACCGTTCTCGACGAAGGCATGATACTTGGCGTCGAGCAAGGGCCCGCTGTTGGCGACGTTGAGCGGTCCATTGACTAATTCCTGCAAGGCCCGCCAATACATCCGCAGAAAAGCCGGGTTGTTGTAAATAGTCTGCATGTTCTGGTCCTGGCCGTAAGCATTGCACTCCAGCAAATTCTGCCCCGGCCCCCACGAGCCGCTGTTGCCCAAAACGATGTTGTAGTCCCACATCAGCAACGAATACTTGGTGCCTTGCGCGCCGATGTAGCCGTAAAGGTTTTGGGCGTTTTCCGCCCCGAACGAATCCCAATTGCCGGCCGCGTGGTTCGCGGCGAAGACCCGCATCCAGTTTTCCATGTTGGCAATGCCTTCCAAGTTGGCCACGTAGCCGCCCTTGCCGTAGGAGCTTGCGGCGTCCACGACGGAGAAGATATTGGTAAAGTCGTTGAAGGAATCGGGGGTGCGGCGGATTTCGAAGCTGAAGCGGTAGCGCGCCGGTTTTTTGACCCCTCCAGTGGTGGTGTAAGGCATGATGTTGCACCAGGATTGATTATCCATGTTCATGTCATATCCCGAGAGGGTGGGCGCGAACTCGAACCAGGGCTGCATCTTGTAAAGAAAGCCATCGGGGTCATTGGGGAAGCATTCCTTGACAAGATCGCTATTGGGCACTTGGGTATCTTCCATCAAGGTGCCGCCGCGGCGGTTGCCGTTGACATAGACCGCGACCAGCCGTTTATAGAGCCAAGGGACGCCGAGCGCGCGCAGAAAGGTATTGGCGCATTCCTCCCGCTGCAAGCTGGGATCATCGCCCGCCCCGTTGCCCGGCTGATGGATTTTATCGAAATTCTTCGTCCCCAGGAACAGGTCGTCATCGTTAAAGGACCAATCGTAATGACACAAGCTGCCATTGGGCAGGTCAAAATCCTGGTGATAGGGGCTGCCGGCAAAGCGCCCCTGCATATTATATATGACACGATTGCCGTTGACGAACGTGGCGTCATTGCCTTCGTTGCTCAAGTTGCCCAGGTTGGCCCAGCGGGTCACGTTGGTCTGCGTGATCCATAAGTGATATACCCCAAAACTGCCCACCGGGGTGCCGTCACCAAACATCACCACGCACTCGCGCACCGGCTCATTGTCGTTGGTGCGGATGGACGGAAAGCGCGTGCTCGCCCCGAGGGCGTCCGTGGCTGATAAGTAAAACGCGACGATCTGATTGCCCGACTGTCCAGGGATGGTCCCGCTGAAGATGCCGTCGCCCGCGATGGCGTCGCCGCCCGTGCCTTTGTCATTCATCGTCACCGCCTTATAAGCCGTGGCCGGGTCCAGGCGATAGTAGAGCGTGAGGTTTTGAAGGCCGTCTGGATCATGGACTCGCGCCGTAACCACCACCGGTTGGCTGGCTGCGGGAACGGTGGGCGTGTGGGTGACGTTGTAGAGGGCCGGGCCGGCATTGGGAGTATATTGGCTATTGGGCGCTCCCGGCGTGCCGAGATTCGGAGGCACGGGCAAGGGGGCCGTCGCGTCGAGCCAATTCCCGTTCAAGCGCAACAACGGTTCATTCCAACCATGCAGCCAGCGGGCTTTATAACGCAAGGTGACGGTTTTGCCGCCAGAAAGACTGTTGGCGCTTAACGAGACTTGGCAGGAATTGTCCCCGCTCCAGATTCTGTCGCTGCAGCGGATGTGCAGGGAATGACTGCTTTGGTAACCGCTGTTTTCCAGGCTTGAACGCACCATGTCGCCCTGGAGGGACCAATTTGCCAGGCTCCCGCTTTCGAAGGTGCCGTTTTGCACGTAGTTAACCCCGCCGTTATCGACTTCAATGTTGTCCACCAAACATTCCCCCGCATCCAGCAGGCCGATTTGGGCGTGCAGGATGCCGTTCTCGTAATTGGCGCCATTGTCCAGCACGGCGGTATTTTCGATGTCCACCCAGGATGATTTTTGGGTCTCATCGCTATCCGCCCAGTTGGCGGCCAGGCGATGGTTGGAACGGGGGTCAATGAGCTCCAGGCTGCTGCCGCCGCCGCCAGACCATTCTCCCCAACGCCCCCCGACGCCATAAGTCACTTCATCCTGCACCACGAAAATGGTGTTGGTGCCGTAATAGCTTTGCGGCATGGCCAGGGCCACCCGTTTGCCACTATGCGAGAGTTTGCCCGTGTAATTGCCCACCGTGTTGGCGGCGCTGAGATTGGGATATTTGGCGAATAAATTGGTGAGGTTGCGCGCCACTACCAGGTAGCTGTTCGATCCGAGAAGGACGTTGGTCGGAAAGGTGAATGTGACTCCCGCCGTGAACCGCCAGCCGGACAGATCGATCAGGTTGGTCCCTTTATTGTAGAGCTCAATGTATTGGTCATCGTCGTTGCCGCTGAAGGGGTCATACATCAATTCATTGATCACCACATCGCCGATTAAAATCGGGCTGTTGTTCGTGCCGGGCGTATTGCTGGTGAAAGCGTAAAAATCATGGGCGCCGTCTGGCCAGCGACCGTAGGAAACGCCATCGGCCTGCGCTTCATACTGCACCGCATCCAGCACGCGCGACCCGTCAGGCTCGAGGAAGTAAAGCGTTTCGCCCGCGCCATTTAAGGGGAGCCCAAATTGCGTCAACGAAACAAATCCGGCCGGCCCGATGACGGTGCCTGAAGGGATGATATATTTGTTGGTGGCCGGATCATCGGTCAAAATACATCCCGAAACATCCACGCGGCTGGCGCTGTGGTTGTAGAGCTCGATGAATTGTGGCGCCGCCGGATTCTCCGAATGCGGCAGAATCTCGTTGATCACAACACTCCGCAAAGGGCTGGGGTGGAAGGTATCCATGCCGCCGGGAGTGCCGCCGACCTGGTCGCTGATGTCCCACGCTCGCGGATCGCCTTCGCCGTAAGAAGGATTGGCCAGGACGATGGAGTGGCCGGTACCGTCAGCCGCCACCGGCCAGGGATAAATATCGGTGTAAGGAACAGTCAACAAGACGTTGCTCTGTTCATCCAGCAATTGCAGCGTCTCGGATTTCTTCAGGCTGCCGTTGTAAGGGCCAAAGACATTGGAAGTCACGCCATAGACGCTGCTGATCCCTGGAGGGGAAGCAGCCAGGACGAAAAAGGCATTGCCGGGAATGATCGTATTGGGCGGGAACTGGTAACTCATGTCGGCGCAGTTCACCTGGTAACTGCTGATGTCCTGGAAAAAGGGGCACGAATTGTAGAGCTCCAGGAACTCCACATTATTGCCGTCCACGCGCGGCGCGGGCTTGTACATGATTTCAGAGATCACTATGCCTGTTTTGCGGGCGGAGGGGCCTAACGGCTCATGCGGATTGACGGGAGTCACCACCACCGCGCCGACGGGTGTATTCTTGAAGTCAAGAAACTGCGCGGTAACCGGCCCATTGGTGCTGCTGCTGTCCACGGCCAGGCCGAGGTAAATCTGGCTGGGCATCGCGATGGTCGCCGCTCCCAGTTGCGTCCAATTTGTTCCATCGTAACTGCCATAGCCGGTGAAGGCGTTGCCCACCCGGCTGAGGCGCAGCCAGGTATTGGGATAGTTTACCGGAAAACTCCCGGAGGTCGCAGCCTTGCTGCCGATGCTGGCACGCTCACTAAAGAGTTCCCCCACCATTCCGGGTGTGGCCAGGACGGCGGCGTAGGGGCTGACCGCAGTTAAAGTGGCGCGTGCCATCAAGCCCGCCCCCGCCCAAAGATCGGACAAACTCAGACCGGTCAGGCACACGGCCACGTCAAAATTCCCGTTTTGCGATTCATATTGAAAATTGCAGTCGTCGCTGATCCCGCCAATGTTCTGGCCCCAGGTGGTGACGTTGAGGCCGTTACTGGTATAAGTGACCGCGGAAGAGGAGGGCGCGGGGCCAAGGTCAAGGGAGACGTACGGTGTGACGTTAAAACTCGCTTCGGTATCGGGCGCAATAACGTTCGGGACGCTGGTCAGGTCCTGGATATTGTTAATGACGATGGTGTAATTGCTCCCGTAAACCAATTGGGCGGCGAGCGTCACGGTCAAGTCGTCCGCGCTCAGTGCCACCCCGCTAATGGCTAAACCGTTGGTGAAGACATAATTGAGCGCGTTTGTGGCCGTGGCCGCGGCAATTGGTTTGGAAAAGACAATCTCGACGTTGGTCAACCCCGCGTTAAAAGCCTTGACCACTGTGGGCGGATTGGTGTCAGGGAGGACGCTGAGGGCGATGGGCTCGCTGGTGACGGCGCCAATACTGTTGCTGATCACGCAGACGAACACTTGGCCATTGTTGATGGCCACGCTGGCATTGCTCAACGTGTACACGGGCGAGGTCGCTCCAGCGATTTTGTAACCGTCGTCAAGCCATTGGTAACTGACCGAAGATTGGTTGGTCACCAGCACCGAAAAGGTGGCGTTGAAGCTCTCGACTACCGTCGCATTGGTGGTTTGGGCGAAGATGCCTGGCATGGAATCGATACCCGTCCAGGGGACCAGCAACGTGCCGGCCGGGCTGACGGCTTCCATCGGCCCTTCAAAGACCCCATTCGGCAACTGCCAGGCGACGGAGAGGTTATCCCCGCCGTTGCCTTGCTGCATGATGGCCCTCAGAAAATAGCGGCAACCTCCTTGCAGGTAGATCAGCGCTGATTGCTGATCCGCGTACTGGGTCCAATCCTCCGCATCATTCCAGGAGGTCTCCTGCGCGATCATCTGCT
The DNA here is from genome assembly GCA_052139695.1 of Limisphaerales bacterium. Classification (GTDB taxonomy): domain Bacteria; phylum Verrucomicrobiota; class Verrucomicrobiia; order Limisphaerales; family Palsa-1400; genus PLGF01. The sequence goes on along the minus strand of JBKQWF010000124.1, from coordinate 22,380 downwards.
GATAGGCCGGGCTTTCGTTGGTGCTGAGAAAAAGCTGAGAGGTGTCGTCGCTGGCGATCCAGAAGGTGTAAAAGCCATTGGTCGGCGGGATGACATAGGCGCGGAGGCGCTGGCCGTAATTATTCATGCCCGAATTGATCTCCGTTTCAAAGTCCGTGAAGACGTGGGTAAAGGAGGCGGCCGGGTTATTGGGCCAATTGGGGTTGTCGGTGGTGTTGGTCAACACGGCCAGAGTGTCGCCCATATTGGCGTTGAGGTTGGTCCAGAGCTCTCGGTAAATGCCGAAAGTGGCCGGACTCAGGCTGACATTGGAAAAAGTGGAGGTGTTGAGCGCGGAATTGTTGGCGGCGGTCACGGCCAGCCCGGCGAGCGCCGGTCCATTCATGGCCATAGTGGTGCTGCCCACTTGTATCCAGTTGGTCCCGTCCGTGCTGTAGTAACCGCTAAACAGATCGTTGAAACGGACCACTTGCACCCAGACCGGCAGGCCCACCCCGCTCACCTGCGTGGCGGTCGCCGCCGTGCCCGTCGCGGTCCGGACGATGAACTCGACTCCTTGACTGGCCGTGGCTGTCATAAAGGCCATGACCGCTCCCGGCGCATTATTGTCGCGCAGCATGACGCCGGCGGCGGAAAAGCCTTTGCCGGGTTCGGTGTTCTGAACTTGGGTCACCTTGGCGGCGATTGAGCCGTCGCAGTTGTAGATCTGGCTGGCAAAGTTAAGTTGATCGGACGCTCCCGAGATGCCTATGCCGCCCCCGGCAATCGTCCAGGAACCGTTGGCATAAGAAGAAGCGGAGCCGGCATCGGCAGGCGATCCAAGGTCGGCATCGCTCCAGCCCGCAGGCAAACTGGCCCGGGCCGGGAAATGAGTCAGGATGAGGAGAATCAAGGTCAAGCGGGTCATGCTTTTGAGGAGGGACAGGCGATTTCCCGCGGGGTTAATGCCTTTTCCGAACGAGCCTGCTCCTTGCGGCTGAGACGGACAAATAATCATGGTTGCTTTTTAAGGTTAAGTGGTTTAGCCGCAGGACTCAAGCGAATTCACAGAGTTTTTCATAGAACGTGATTTTGCTTATCTGTGGCTAAATGCGTTCGTTTGGTTTATTTGTGGCCACAGATTGACACAGATGAACACAGATGGAAGCAACGCCAGCCAAGGGCAGGAACGCGATCCGATCACACATGATATCATCGGCGCCGCCTACGAGGTCCACCGAGTGCTAGGCTACGGATTTCTGGAGAAGGTTTATCAACGGGCGATGCAGGTGGAGTTGAAGCGACGTGGGCGGAATGCCGGGTTGGAGCATCGCATTCCGGTCCATTACAAAGGCGAAGGCGTGGGTGAGTACGCCGCTGACTTATTGGTGGATGGCAAGGTGCTCGTGGAGTTGAAGGTCGCGCCCGAGTACCAGACGGCTGACGAAGCGCAACTGCTCAACGAATTGAAGGCCACCGGTTTCAAGGTGGGGTTGCTCATCAATTTTGGCCGGCTCAAAGTGGATCACAAGCGCATGATCTTTTAAGGGCCACAGATTGACACAGATGAACACAGATGAATTTGAGGCGGAGGGCTTCAGGAACGCGCTCTGGCCCCGCCTCGGCATTTGTGTTGGAATCAAAGTCGGCCTTGAGCAGAGGGTCTTTTAAGGAATCTGTGTTTCATCTGTGCTCATCTGTGGATAAATGTCAGAGGGCTGTGATTCTCACGCTGGCGTTGTGGATGGTGGGCCGGACGATTTATGTGCTGAAGGTTGTCTGGCCTCAACCGATCATGAGGGCTGTCCTGGAAATGGCCGCGGGACTGGTGCTCTTTTGGGTCCTGCTCGGCGGCACGCTTATGTATCTGTTTCGCGACCCCATCAAAGCCCGCTGGCTGCGGCTGCCCTGCGACTGGAGAGTTTCGTTCTTTCTCCTGGCGACCCTTCTCGCCATGAGCGAAGAGGTCGTCACCACGCTGATGACCAATTGCGCGCCGCTCCTCGGAGTCAAGGCGGGCCAAGCCTATATAACAGCTTCCAGCAATTACTTTGATGTTATCTGCTGCCATAGCGTCGTCACCTTTCTGCCGGCTTTCGCCCTCTGGGCATGGCTGCTCTCGCGCTATGACTTTTCCCCGTTTGATGCCTTCCTCTGTTTCGGGATCTACGGGAATATCGGGGAGGGGATTTTCGGCGGATTCCGCCCGGCCGATACGCCTTTCTGGATTTTTGTCTATGGATTGATGTTGTATCTCCCTGCCTATGTCTTTGCCGGCCACCGGGGCAAGCGCCGGGTCTCCTGGCTTCAGTACCTGATGGGGTCGGTAGGCGCGATGGTCTGCGCCATACCCTGGGTCCTCTTCCTTAAACTCACTTTGTTACGGAACCACCCGGACATTCATTTTCCGCCCATCCATCCCAACTGAGCATCATTCCAGCGAAATGGCCCGCCACGCCATTGGAACGGTTGATCGGCTGATCCGGTGGGAACATCGCTCTCGACACCACTCTTTGGCGGTGTGTACTATCAAAATGATTCAGATGAACGCAGCTTGTTATCCGGGCTCTTCTTGACCATGCTGACGCGTCGGAGCAGATTGGCCCGCTGGAACTGCCATTTGTTGATGGCGCTGACAGGACTGGGTTTCGGGCCGGGCGCCTGGAGCGAGACGGTCGTCGATCCGGAATTTACCGTTGCCGCGGCCCAAAGCTACCTGCAAGCGCAGTCATTGACGTTCCAAACCCAGGCAGGAGCCGGGGCCGAAACGTATTTCGTGCTGGCACGCCTTCAAAACCGTTTGGGCCATCAGGACGAAGCGGAACGGCTGGCTCGCCAGGCCTTGGAGCGCAATCCCAAGCTCGCGGAAATTCATTCCTTTCTGGGCAAAATACTCCTGAGCGAGGACCGCTTGGAGGAAGCCGCGGGCTGTTTTCGTCAAGCGCTGGCGCTGGCCCCGCGGGCAGCGGGAGATTATCGCTGGCTTGGCATGGCCTTGGATCAGTTGGGCGACCATGAGGGCTCTCGCAAGGCGTATTCCGCGGGCCTTAGCCTGGATCCCGCGGACGCCTCAGCGCACCTGATGCTGGGCCGCCTCTTGCTGGACCAAGGCGATGCCAGGGAAGCCATCGAACACCTGGACAAGGCCTGTCAACTGGATGGAACATTGGTCAACGCCTTCTACGTCCTCGCGCAAGCGCAAACACAAATCGGAGCCAAAGCGGCGGCTGGCGAGACCATGAAGACCTTTCAACGCCTAAGAGCGAGCGCAAATGAGAGCCTTGCGGCCAAGGACGTCGATTACGATAACGAGAAAGAGATTCGGCGCATCGCCGCAGGGTTTCACGATGACGCTGCCGCCTTCTTCCTCCACCACGGCCGGCCAGACCTGGCAGAGGCGCACTTAAAGCAGGCCGCGAAGGTGGCGCCAGAGGAGAATGAGGCTTACGAACATCTGGCGGGATTCTATGTGAAGACCGGCGCGTTCGCCGCGGCCAAGGAAGCGTATGAGAACTTGACGCGGCTGCGGCCCAACCAGGCTCTCTATCGAGTCCGTCTCGCCACCCTCCTGTTAAGGCTTAAAGACGATGCCGCGGCGGAAGTAGAATTAAAAAAGGCGCTGGAACTCGATCCCAACCAACGCGAGGCCCTTAACTATCTGGCCCAGATTTGCCTCGAGGCGCGCCGCGACCTGCCCGAAGCGCTCTCTTTGTGCCGCCGAAGTGTGAGCCTTCAACCCACCGCGGCCAATTACGATCTGCTGGCCCTGGCCTGCTATCTCAACGGACGCGGCGAGGAGGCCCGCACCGCCGCCGCCGAAGCGTTGCGGTTGGATCCCGGTAAAGCGGAATACCAGGAGCATTATAAACGCCTTACCGAAAAACCATGACATTCTCCCGCGGAGCCTTTTTTAAAGCGTTTCGCCACGCAAGCATCCGGCTATGTTGGGGATTGGCTCTCCTGATCTCGGGACCTCTTTCCGCCGCTCCGCCGATTCGCTTCCGCGACGCCACCGCGACCAGCGGGATTCAGTTTGTGCATTCCGATGGAAGTTCCGGCAAACGTTACATCATTGAAACTGTGGCCTCCGGACTGGGCCTGATCGACTACAATGGCGACGGCTGGCCGGACATTTATTTCCTTAACGGAGCCCCATTGCCAGGCACGCCGCCGCCTCAGCAGCCAACCATGAACGCCTTGTACCGCAATAACCGCGACGGGACCTTTACGGACGTGACCGCCCAGAGCGGAACCGGGGTATCCGGCTATTGCCTGGCCTGCGCCGTGGCCGATTATGACAATGACGGGTATGAAGACATTTTTATCACCGGCTACGGGCAGAACTGGCTCCTGCACAATAACGGCAACGGGACCTTTACCGACGTCACGGAGAAAGCGGGATTGGCGCATTCCTCCTTTCCGGGTTGCGTCGGAGCAGGTTGCGCGTTTTTGGATTACGACCGCGACGGCCATCTCGATTTGTACGTTGGGCATTACCTCAACTTCAACGAGGGGACCCGCAAAGCCTGGACTTTGAAGAACGTGCCGGCTTATTGCAACCCGCGCTCTTTTCCGCCGGTGGCCAGCCAGCTTTATCACAACAATGGCGACGGCACGTTTACCGACGCAAGTGCGTCCACAGGCATTGGGCGGTACAAAGGTTATGCCATGGGAGTGGTTTGCTCGGATTTTGACAATGATGGATGGCCGGACATTTTCGTTGGGAACGATGTCATGGAGAATTTTCTCTTTCATAACAAACGAGACGGCACCTTCGAGGAAATTGGGTTGCCCTCAGGCGTCGCCTATAATGAATACGGCGAGTCGCTTGGAACCATGGGAGCAAACGTGGGGGATTATGACGGCGATGGGTTACCCGACCTTCTCCTCACCGACTACCAAGGCAAGCTCAATACCCTTTATCGCAACCTGGGCAACATGCGATTTCAGGATGTCACCCTCAGAACGGGCGCGGGCCTCGGGTCCTTTTCCCTGGTGAAGTGGGGCTGCGGATTGGTCGATTTTGACAATGATGGCGTCCCGGAAATCTTCACCGCGGCCGGTCATTTGCAGGACACCGTCGAACAATTCGACCGCAGCACCACCTACAAGGAACGGAGCCTCCTGCTCCAGCAACGCGCCGGGCGGTTCGTCGATGTGACCGCCGGGAGCGGAGCGATCGCCGCCACGGTGGAGAGCAGCCGCGGGGCGGTTTTCGGGGACCTCAATAACGACGGAAAGATCGATATCGTCCTGTTGAACGCGCGAACACGGCCCACCCTGTTGATCAATGAGACAGCGACCACGAACCATTGGGTTTTGTTAAAGCTCATCGGCTCCAAAAGCAACCGGTCGGCTGTGGGAGCCGTGGCCCGCGTCACGGCGGGAGGCCGCACCCAGGCCGATGAGGTGAGGTCGGGCCGGGGCTACCAGAGCGCCGAAGATTTAAGGCTGCACTTTGGCCTTGCTTCCGCCGCAGTCATAGATCGGCTGGAAGTTCGGTGGCCCAGCGGGGCGACAAACGTTTGGACCAATTTGACGGCCGACAGGGTCCTTCAGTTGAGTGAAAATGGTATAGCTCCCGCGTCCCATTGATGCCATTGTTAGAGTCCAAAAGCGCGCCGCCTCAAAGCAACGTTTGTGAAACGATCCTGACGGACTATTGTTCTGCCTTCAATCGCCGACCTGGCTGTTAAAGAGGTGGATCGACGGATTTTGTCGTGTGTAAGTTGTTGCCATTCAGAAATATAGACCTATATGGCGTTGCGTTTTGGCGCTCTTTTCAAACCGTTCAAAAAAATTTTAAAAAACTGTTGCCAAATAAGACAGTTCTGTCATGATTCGCTACATGACACATACAGCACTGCGGATCTAGTCCCGTCTAAGCCCGCTTGGAATCATTCAAAATCCAATTTCAGACAAACCCAAAAAAAACACCTCCTCAGTTATGAAAATAGGACAAATCATCAAACTCTGTTTGCTCTCGTGTGCCTTGGCTCTAGGCTTGGCAGCTCCGGCTGTGCGGGCCCAGGTATGGCAAACGAACTCACTAGCCGTTGTTAGCAACCAAATGCTCCAAATGGATTTTTGGGGACCGGGCCTCACTGTTGGAGGCATCGTTTCCTGGAACGCTTTAACCCAAGTGGAGGAAGGCAATGGCGATTCCTTCTATGGCACTGGCGCTGTCTCTTATACCAATGCCTTGCAAGGGCTCGTAACCAGCGGGGAGTCTGACTATGTCGAGGTGATTTGGGGCATGTTTATTCCTCCGGTCACCACCAATTATGTCTTTTATGTCTGTTCGGACGACTACAGCCAGCTCTACTTGAGCACGGACATGACTCCAGGCAACCTGGAGTTGATTGCTGAGGAGAACCAGTGGAGCAATGAGAATCAGTGGACGGCCAGCGGGGGGGCAAGCTCATTGGCCCTGAAGCGTTCCGACCAGTTTACTCTCGCGGGGCAAACAACCCCGCAATACCCGAACGGGGTGCCGCCCAACAGCACCACGTCCACGCCAAAGTATCCCAAAGGCATCCCGCTGGTGGCGAGTAACATGTACCTGATCGCGCTCTATAGTGAGCAAGGCGGTGGCGGGGACAATGCTGAAGCCACCTATAAATATGAAGGCCAGGCTGACCCGACTGGGAATACAATTATCACGGGAAGTAACATTGCCTGGGTTGTCCAACCACCCAGCGCCATTACTATCACCATCACGCCTTCCGCCTTGACCAATTACGCCGGCCAGGAAATCACCTTCACCAGCTCCATTAAGAGCGATGAAGCTCCCTACCTCCCCAACTATCAATGGCAGAAAAATGGGGTAAATATTACCAACGCCGACGGCACGCGGGCCACTGGTAGCGAATATACCACCATTCTGGCGACGAACGACAATAACGCCACCTTCCAGTTGGCCGTTACTTATACGAACATCAGCACCAAGAGCTATGTCAGCAGCCCTGTGGCAGTCACGGTTTTGACTGGTCCGGTTGTGACCGGCGGTTTGACGCGAGACTACTGGGCCGGTCAATCGGGCGATCTTCCGTCTATTCTGTCTGGAGATTTGCCGCAGCCGACCTACACCTTCGGCCTGACGAATTTTGAAAGCTCGATCAATGATAACGTTGATAATTACCTCGAACGCATCAGCGGCTGGTTCATTCCTCCGACGACCGGCAAATATGTATTCTTTATTGCGTCGGATGACGATAGCGACCTCTTCATCAGCACCAATAGCAACCCGGCCAATAAGATGCTCATTGCTCAGGAAACCACATGGTGTACGAACTTTGAGTGGTTGAGCGATAATGCCGGCGGCCTGACCAATACCTGGCCCACGTGGAACCAGGCCTCTCAAAAACGGTCTGACGAATATTCTCCTGATACCGGCACGACCTTCCCGTTCTCCGGCGGCATCTCGCTGACCGCGGGTCAGATGTATTATATCGAGGCAGATCATTATCAGGGCGGCGGCGGAGACAACTGCTCCGCGACGTTCAAGTTGACGACCCAGCCTGATCCCACCAATGGCCAGCCGACTATTTTCGCCGGCGCCAATATTGCCACCGCGACCAGCATTGCCACCAATCTCACCATTGCCAAGAACCTGATGAACGTCCTGGCTTTTCAGGGCGGGAATGCCTACTTCCCATTTAGCATCACGACCGACAGTGATCATATTCCAAACTACCAATGGATCATTAATGGGACCAACTTCACTACCGGCACCGCGACAAATCCCGCGGTGTATGCCTTTAATAATACGACCTTGGCCGAGAGTGGGACGACGGTTCAAGTCATCGCCTCGCTGCCGTTCAGCACCCTGTCCGTAACCAGCGCGCTTGTAACGTTGACCGTGGAACAGGCCGTCCTAGTGACAGGCGAGATGGAATATCAATTCTTTGCGGATCAAAGCTCCGTGGCGGCTGCCGAGGCTGGCACGGCCGGAGTCCCTGAATACCTTTCCTCGATCGGCTTCCTCCAAAGCCCGGTCAATGACGGCATCGACGATTACGTGGACCAGATCTCCGGTTTCTTCATCCCACCGCTGACCGGCACCAACATGTACGTCTTTAACATCTCTTCCGATGATGCGTCCGATCTATGGCTCAGCACGGATGCTACCGCGGCGAATGCGCGCATCATTGCCCAGGAAGCGAACTGGTCGAATGAAGGTGAATGGGTGACGGACGAAGGCGGGGCCAGTCCCGCGGGACTCAGCCAAAAGGAATCCGATCAATGGATTCCGACCGGCGGGACCACTGCACCGTTTGCCAGCGGAATCCCGCTGATCGGCGGCCAGATGTATTACATGAACGTCGTCCATTACCAAGGCGGTGGCGGAACTCAAGTCGGCCTTTACTTCTGGGTCGAAGGCGCCACCGAAGGCCCTTATGTCGGACCTCCTGTGAACTATGCCCCTGCGAACTTTGCGCCGACCAACATCGCCATGTATGCTCCGCCGGCACACGCTTGGGTTAGCAACAGTCTCCCGGCTACTGCTTCCGCTATGAGCAGCACAACGGCCAAGTTCTCGGCCTCGGGCGGATCGGATAGCACTTATGGCGTCAATGCGCTGGCTCTGACGAATGTGCTCTACCAATGGTATTTCAACGGGGTAGCCGTCGCCGGGGCGACGAACGGCACCTTCACCACGCCGCTCTTGACCACCAATCAGAACGTGGGCAACAGCAATGCGACCGTCACCTGCTCGATTGGTGCGATTGGCGCGCCTTGGACGAATACGACGACTTATCTCACGATCGTTGAAAACACTACTCCCCCCAGCGCTCTCAACGTGGCGGGCTTCCTGGACAGCGGCGGCGGTGGAGTGGCTGGCGAGTTCAGCGGGACCAACCAGTACGTCGATGTAGTCTTCAACACAGCTATGACTGCGTCCACCGCGTTGAATATCGCGAACTACACCATCTCGGGTGCTACCATCACAAACGTCTCGTTCTTCACCAACAATCAGGGCGCCGCCGACACCACTCAGGTGGTCCTGCAGCTTGCGGCTCCGCTGACGAATGGTTTCACCCTGAAGATCAGCACCAACGTGACGGATCTCTCCAACGTTGGAGTGGCCGCCAACACGGCCGTCAATGCCAAGCTTGATCCGATGACCTCGATGGATATGGCCTTGACGGAGGTCTGGACAAATGGATCAACCTTCTACCTGGGGGATGGCAGTTATGTCATCAATGCCAGTGGCAACGACATCTGGGGCACGCAGGATGGCTTCCGCTATGTCTATCAGCCTGTCACCAATAACTTTGACTACATCTGCCAGCTTGTATCACTCCAGGCTGCCGACCAATGGAGCAAGGCCGGATTGATGGCTCGTGAAACAATTGACCCGGGTGACGGCGGCAGCCGGAACTTTTACATGGTCGCGACGCCGGAAGCCGGCGAAACCACTCTGGATGCCTCCACCCCTGAAAATGGCTATAGCCTGCAATGCCGGAGCACGACGGATGGAAGCGCTATTGAGCCACCTGGTGCAATTTCGGATGGCTCCATTTCACCCACATATCCAAATGCCTGGGTGCGAATCACGCGGGTGCTTACCCAAACGGACACGACGACCAACGACGTCTTTACAGGCTACTACAGCACTAACGGCGTGGATTGGACGATGGCTGGCGCCCTTGATTTTACCACCAATGGCGCAATGACCGCTATGCCCAGCAATATCTACATAGGTATCTGCGATGTTGCTCACGAAGGCAACACCGCTCCTGACAATACCTATCTGGCAACATCCACGATCGCGAACTACGGTCCGAACGTGGTCGCGCCAAAGGGACCAGTCATTACAGCCGCGTATGTCGCCACGACCAAGAGCCTGACCATCTCCTGGACACCGACCGGTGGAACTCTTATGGAGTCGCCGACACTCGGAGCAAGTGCTGTTTGGACGGCAGTGACGCCGGCGAGTAACCCGGTCACGGTCCCAATAAGTGGGACAGCCATGTTCTTCCGCGTCCAGTAGGCGGAAGCCATTAACAGATTCGAGAGGGCCGTGGAGTTCGCTCCACGGCCCTCTTCCCTTTGTCCAGGGAGCACGGGCCTCTTCGCCCGCCGCGAGAGGGATCGCCCCCGCGACAGAGTATTACGTCCTTCCCAATTCATCCGTGCCCATCCGCGAAATCCGTGGTTTGATTTTCATTCACGATGAAGCATGAAGGACCACGGATTTCGCGGATTGTCACGGATGAGGACAGAAAACTCGGCGCAGCGCGCTGAAAAGGTAGGGTCGCCTCGCCGAGGCGACCATGGGTGCGATTAAAAGTGTCGCACGGGGCGCGCACTCCGTGGCGCGCGTCACCCTTGGCGGCCAGCGGAGTGGCCGCCCCACCTCAAAACTGACCGACGGTCTTAATCGCACCCGGCGACCGTCCCGGTGCTTATTTCTCCACGATCTCCATGTCTTCGCCCAGGGCCCTTTGCAGGCGGGCGCGGGCGGCGGCGTAGTCGTGCAAGGCCTGGGCCTGGGTGGTGCGCGCCTGGGTCAAAGAAGTCTGCGCGTCGAGCACGTCCAGTTGGGTGGCGCTGCCGGCGGCGTGCCGGGCTTCCGCCAGGCGGAGCGCTTCCTCCGCTTCTTCCCGCACCAGCTTTTGCGATTCCAACACTTCCCGGGCCTCGATGAAATTGGACAAGGCGGTGCGCGCATCCAGTTCGATCTGCCGCTCGCTCTCCGCCACATCGAGTTGGGACCGTTCGTAATGCGCCTGGGCTTCCTTGATCTTTCCGCGCGTGAGCTGGCCGTCAAAAATGTTCCAACTGACTTGCGCTCCCGCGACCCATCCCGACAAGTCGGCGCTCAAATTGTTCTCATAAGGCGGGCTTTGCCACTGGTAACCGCCGAAAACAGAAGCAGTCGGCTTATAGCCGGCGCGGGCGTTGACCAGGTCTTCCCGCCGCATTGCCTCTGCTTTACGCAAGGCGGCTAGTTCAGGTCGTTTGACCAGGGCGCGTTCCAGGGCGGAGGGCCAGTCGATGTCGTAAGGCTGCGCGACGAGCGTATCGCTCAAGCTCAGCGGGATGTCTTCCCAAACGGTGCGCGGCAGAGTGACGCCGAGCAAGTGGAGCAGGTTGTCCTTGCCCACTCGATAATCATTGCGCGCCTGGATCAAGCGGGGGCGCTCATTACCCAATTCCACCTGCGCACGCAGGACATCAAACTTGGGCACGGTGCCGGCTTGGAAACGCCGCTGCGTATCCTCCAATTCGCGGGTCAGCGATTCCACCGAAGCCTCGTTCACCTGGATTTGCTGGGCCGCCAGCAGAACGTCGTCGTAAGCCAGGCGCACGGACAGCAAAGTGTCCGCCAGGACGGTTTGATAATTAAGCAGCGCCTGCTGGCGGGTCAATTTGGCGGAACGAAAAGCGGAAGTGAGGCGTCCCCCTTGATAAATGGATTGCTGGACCTTGACATCGGCGGCCCAATTCTGATTGGGAAACTGGATGTAGCTGCTCAAGGGCGCCGGCAGGGGAAAACTCTCAATGGTCGTGGGTTGCTCGGCGTTAAAGCTGCCGCCGACGGAGAATTGCGGCCAGGCGATGGCGCGCAACTGAATCTCGACACCGTAGGACGCGCGCAAATCAGCCTGGCCTTTCAAAATGGCGGGGTTTTGACGCAGGGCGATTTCCACCGCCGCGGCCCGGGAAAGGGGCTGCGAGAGAATGTTGGACGCCTCCATTTGACTGGTTTGCGCGCGGGCGGCGGATGCCATCCAGCCCATGAGGATGCAGACTGCCAGGGGAAATATTTGCTTCATATCAGCTATGCTCAACCCGAATACCCAGCCGCCAACATTTGGAAGAACCGCCCAATTGTCAACGCTCTTTCGAGGGCGACTACAAGTGTCGGACAATTCCATGGAAAGGGCGGCCACTCCGCTGGCCGCCGGGAAGGCGCGCAGCGGAGTGCGCGCCCTACAATTTCGCATACAACCATTAATGGAAAGAAATCCGCAAAAAACGGTGAGCGGGACGCAGGCTCCCTCCGTTACTTTTTTCCATTGTTGCAATGAGCCAAAGCCTGCTTTCCGAAGTCGCGCAGGACGCCGATGGACGTCAGACCCCGGCGGTGGCCCATTGCTTTCATTGCGGCGAATTCTGCCGGGACAACCGATTTAAGTCTGGCGAAAAAAGCTTTTGCTGTGGCGGATGCCAGGCGGTGTTCGAGTTGTTGCTGGAGAACGGCTTAGACGAGTTTTATTCGTTCGATGGCACGGCGGGAGTGCGGGTCAAAGCGACCGCGCCGGCGGAATTTTACCACTACCTCGATGAACCTTCCGTGCGCCAGCGGCTCGTGGATTTTTCCAATTCCCATCTGACCCGCGTGACGTTCCGCCTTCCGGCCATGCACTGCATCGCCTGCGTGTGGCTGCTGGAGAATTTGTTCCGTCTCAAGCCCGGCCTGGGCGCCTGCCAGGTGAATTTTCCGCGCAAAGAAGTGGCCATCGCCTTCGAAACATCGCGGGTGAAGTTGAGCGAAGTGGCGGCGCTGCTGGCTTCCCTCGGTTACGAGCCGGAATTGAAACTGTCCGATCTCGATGGACAGCGCCGGTCGCCCTCGCGGCGGCTTTGGCTGCAATTGGGCGTGGCGGGATTCGCCTTCGGCAACATCATGCTCCTGAGCGTTTCCTCCTACCTGGGGCTGGACGCCGCCAACGGCGACAGTCTGCGCCGGCTCTTTGGATTCGTGAGTTTTCTTTTGGCTATTCCGGTCCTGGCATACAGCGCGGCGGACTATTGGCGGGCGGCCTGGTTGAGCTTGCGGCGTCGCGCCGTCACCGTTGAGGTGCCCATCGCCGCGGGGTTGGCGGCGTTCTTCGCGCAAAGCGTCATGGAAGTGGTCTCCGGCCACGGCAGCGGATACTTCGATTCGCTTACCGGGCTGATCTTCTTTCTCTTGTGCGGAAAATGGTTCCAGCAAAAGACCTTTGAACGGCTGGCCTTCGACCGCGACTACAGATCATTTTTCCCGCTGTCGGTCACGCGGCGAGACAAGGATGGAGAACGGCCCGTCGCGCTCTCCCAGGTGGCGGTGGGCGACCGGCTGATTCTGCGCAATGGCGAACTGGTTCCCGCCGACGCACGGCTCCTGACGGGCCAAGCGGTCATTGATTATAGCTTTGTGACCGGCGAAGCCGAACCGGTTGATAAAATGGAAGGCGATTACCTCTACGCTGGCGGACGCCAGGTGGGGCAAGCCATTGCAGTCGAAACGGTCAAGCCCGTCTCGCAGAGTTACCTGACCTCGCTTTGGAACCAGGAAGTTTTTCATAAAAAGAACACGCGCACGCTGGACACATTGACGAATCGTTACAGCCAGTGGTTTACGGCGGTCATCATGGCCGTTGCCCTCGGCGCGGCGGTCTTCTGGTCGGTGCGGAACCCCAGCCGTGCCCTGCGGTCATTTGCCTCGGTATTGATCGTAGCCTGTCCGTGCGCGCTGGCGCTGGCGGCGCCGTTCGCCTTGGGCTCCGCCCAACGGCTGGCGGGGCGGGGCGGCATTTACCTGAAAAACGCCGCGGTCCTGGAAACGCTCGCGCGCGTGGACACCGTTGTATTTGACAAAACGGGGACGCTGAGCGCCGCCGGCGCGGAAGAAGTGGTTTATCACGGCACACCGCTTTCGTCCGCGGAAGAGGATTTTGTCCGGGCCATTTCCGGCCAATCGACGCATCCCTATTCAGCGCGCATCAGCCAAAGCCTCGGCAAAGGCAAAACGGCGGAAACAGTACGTTCCTTTCTCGAAATCCCCGGCTGCGGCACTGAAGGCAACATTCATGGGCATGAAGTCTGGATGGGTTCGGCAACCTGGCTGCGAGCGCGCGGCGTTTTGATTCCGGATTTGCCGCCCGCGGCCGGAGGAATCGTTCACCTCGCTTTCGACGGCGAGCATCGCGGTTCCTACACGCTCCTGAATGCCTTGCGCCCGCAAATGGCGCGCCTTCTCTCGGGGCTCTCGCGTCAATACGAACTTGCGCTGTTGAGCGGTGACCACGAAAAGGAGCGCGAACGCTTCCGCCCCTTGTTGGGGCCGGCGGCCGAACTGCGCTTCAACCAAAGCCCGCTCGATAAACTGACTTTCATCCGAAACCAACAAGAGGCCGGGCGCACGGTTATGATGATTGGTGACGGGCTAAACGACGCCGGGGCATTGAAGCAGGGCGATCTGGGCGTGGCGGTGGTGGAGAATTTGAACGCGTTCTCTCCCGCGAGCGACATTATCATGGCGGCGAAGGCGCTGCCGCAACTGCACGCTCTGCTGCGCTTTGCCAAACTGTCGATTCGGGTGGTGCTGGCCAGCTTGATTCTTTCCGCGATCTATAATGTCGTTGGCGTCACCCTGGCGGTGCGCGGCATTCTTTCACCGGTCGTCTGCGCCATCTTAATGCCGCTGAGCTCGGTCAGCGTCGTTGCCTTTGCCACGGGGGCGACCACATGGGCCGCGCGGAGGGCAGGGTTGAATCCTCTCGCGGAGGGCGCGCCATGATTGTAATTTTCTTTCTCATCCCTTTGAGCATCGTCATGGCCTCCTTTTTCCTGATCGCTTTCATTTGGGCCGTCCGTTCAGGGCAGTACGAAGACACTGGAACTCCCTCCATGCGGCTCCTGACGGAAGACCCGCGCCAGCCAGATAGCAGTAAAACATCATCGGTGACGGCGGGCCCTGAAAGGGTAGGGTCGCCTCGCCGAGGCGACCGCTCCGGGAGCAACACCCTTGGACGGCTCGGCGAGCCGTCCCTACCTTCCTTGACTAACGCATTACAGACAAAAAGAGACTGACCAAAAATAAGACCCATGAATCCTGAATCAGCACCCCTCACTTCCGCGGCAGCTTCCTCGTCCGGAACGCTGGACACGTTCAGTTACGACAACCGGATCGTGCGCAATTTCGCCGTCGCCACCGTCATTTGGGGCATCGTCGGCATGTTCGCCGGACTGCTCCTGGCCATCGAGTTGTTCTACCCCGGCGCGAACCTCAATTTGCAATACATCACCTTTGGCCGGTTGCGCCCCATTCATACCAACGTAGTGATCTTTGCCTTTATCGGCAACGGCATGTTCATGGGCATTTACTATTCTTTGCAACGGCTCTGCAAGGCGCGGATGTTCAGCGACGCCTTGAGCTGGATCAATTTCGTGGGCTGGAACGGCATCATCGTGGCGGCGGCTTGCACCCTCCCGCTCGGTTACACCAGCAGCAAGGAGTACGCGGAATTGGAATGGCCGATTGACATCGCCATCGCGGTGGTTTGGGTGGTCTTCACCATCAATCTCCTCGGAACGATCATGAAACGGCGGGAAAGACATCTCTACGTGGCGATCTGGTTTTACATTGCCACCGCCTTGACCATCGCGATCCTGCATATTGTCAATAACCTGGAAGTGCCCGCCGGGCCGTGGAAGAGCTATTCGATCTATGCCGGCGTGCAGGACGCCCTGGTGCAATGGTGGTACGGGCACAACGCGGTGGCGTTCTTTTTAACCACGCCGTATCTCGGCATGATGTATTACTATCTTCCCAAAGCGGCCAATCGCCCGGTCTTTTCCTATCGCCTCTCGATCATTCACTTTTGGGCGCTGATTTTCATCTATATTTGGGCGGGACCGCATCATCTGCTTTACACCGCTTTGCCGGATTGGGCGCAATCGCTCGGCACGGTCTTTTCCATCATGCTCATTGCGCCGTCGTGGGGCGGCATGCTCAACGGGTTGCTGACCTTGCGCGGGGCCTGGGACAAAGTCCGGCAGGACCCGGTGCTCAAGTTCATGGTGGCGGCGGTCACGGCTTATGGCATGGCGACGCTGGAAGGGCCGACCCTGGCGCTTAAGAACGTCAACTCCCTTTCCCATTACACCGATTGGACCATCGCGCACGTCCACACCGGCGCCCTGGGCTGGAACGGGTTGCTGACATTTAGCGTGCTCTATTGGCTCTTTCCGCGCCTCTACAATACCAAGCTCTATTCCGTTAAACTGGCCAATTACCATTTCTGGATCGCCCTCCTCGGCATGATGTTCTACGTCATCCCGATGTACATCAGCGGCATCACGGCGGGAATGATGTGGAAGCAATTCAACCCGCAGGGCTTCCTCCAATATCCCAATTTCCTCCAGACGGTGGTGCAGATCATTCCGCTTTATCGGCTGCGGGCCATCGGCGGCACGCTCTACATTTTGGGCGCGCTGACCATGGCTTTCAACCTTTGGAGGACTTGCCGCGCCGGCCATTTTGAGGCCAACACCGTCGTCCAGGCCGCGCCGCTTCAGCCGGCGCCGGCCGTGGGAGAGCATCATGGTTGGAACCATCGCTGGCTCGAAGCCCGTCCGATGACGCTGACCGCCCTGGCCCTGGTCGCGGTGCTGATCGGTGGTTTGATCGAAATCGTGCCGATGATCCTGATCAAAGAAAACGTCCCCACCATTTCCAGCGTCAAACCCTACACACCGCTGGAACTGCTGGGACGGGACATTTACATCCGCGAAGGCTGCGTGGGCTGCCATTCGCAGATGATTCGCCCCTTCCGCTCGGAAACGGAACGGTATGGGGAATACTCCAAGGCGGGCGAATTCGTCTATGATCATCCCTTCCTTTGGGGTTCCAAACGGACCGGGCCGGACCTCCATCGCATCGGCGGAAAATATCCCGACGCCTGGCATTACAATCACCTGGACGATCCGCGCGCGACTTCGCCCGGCTCCATCATGCCGCGGTATCCGTGGCTCTTGACGCAGAAATTGGACACCGACTGTCTGCCCTCGCGGATCATGGCGCTGCGCAGCGTGGGCGTGCCGTATCCGCCGGGTTACGAGGCGCACGGTTTGGCTGATTTGCAGAAGCAGGCCGACAAGATCGTGACCAATTTGAAGGTCGGCTCGATCACCACCGCGCCCGATCGCGAAATCGTGGCAGTGATCGCTTACCTGCAACGGCTCGGGACGGACATTAAACTGGCCCCCGCCAGCACGGCCCCGGCCAAAACGGCCAGCCTCAATCCCTCCACCAAAGCCAATAATTGACGTATATGAATCGAATGATTGAAAGCATGGGCGGTATGGCGACATTTGGCATCATCTCTATCTGTCTTTTTGTCACCGTCTTTACCGTCTCGCTCATCTGGGCGTCCTGCTTGAAAAAGCCCTTTCTCAAAACCATGGAAGCACTGCCTCTGGACGAAGCCGAAGGAGAAAACCGCCATGAATGAACAGAAAGCTCCCCGTTTGCTGGACCACGATGCCGACGGCATTCAGGAATTCGACAATGACCTGCCGCGCTGGTGGGTGTGGTTGTTCTATTGCTGCATCGTCTTTGCGCTGGTTTACATGTGTTACTTCCACGTCTTCCGGGTCGGCCTGCTCTCCGGCGCCGAATACCAGAAGGAATGGAAAATCGGCGAAGAGATCAAAACCGCCGCGCTGGCCCAATTCGAGTCGTCGCTGCCCACGCTGACGCCGTCGCAGGACCCGATGATGCTCGCGGATGGCAAGGCCATTTTCCTGAGGAACTGTTCGCCCTGCCATCGCAAAGACGGCGGCGGATTGGTCGGGCCCAATCTGTGCGATGACTATTGGATTCACGGCTCAAATTTCGTTGACAATCTTCGCACCATTTACAATGGCGTTCCCAGCAAAGGAATGTTGACGTGGAAGGGCGTGCTCAAGCCGGATGAGATTCATGCCGTGGCGAGTTACATTTACACGCTGCGCGGGACCCACCCGGTCAACCCCAAACCGCCGGAAAACCAGGCCCAACCAGCCGCTCCCAACGCTTACGAATGAGCTTAAGCACTTTACCTCCGCCGCCGCCTCATGAAAAACCGGGAACGGTTGTCGATGTCAATTGGGGCGATTTTCGCGATCATTTGGCCACGGCGGATCAACGGGGACGCCGGAAGTGGCTCTATCCCCGCAAAGTCGAGGGCCGGTTCTATCAGCGGCGGGTTTATCTGAGCTGGTTTTTGCTCGCCTTGCTGGTGGTGGGCCCCTTTGTCCGGATCAACGGAAACCCCCTCCTGATGATGAATTTCATCGCCCGGCGGTTTTCCATCCTGGGAGAAATCTTCTGGCCGCAAGACATGGCCATGTTTGCCGTCGCGCTTTTAATCTTTTTTACGGGCATCATGGTATTTACGGCGGCTTATGGGCGGTTGTGGTGCGGATGGGTTTGTCCGCAAACCCTCTTTATGGAGATGGTATTCCGGCGCCTGGAATACGCCCTGGAAGGCGACTCCGCCGCCCAGCGCGCCTTGAACGCCGCCCCATGGACCGGGGGGAAAGTTCTGCGCAAAGCGCTCAAACACGGCCTCTTTTTCGGCCTGTCTTTTATCATCGGCAATCTGCTCCTGAGCTATATCATCGGCAGCGACCAGTTGTTTCAGATTATTACCGACAATCCTTCACGCCATGCGCAGGGACTGGCCGCCATGCTGCTTTTCACGCTCGTTTTTTATGCCATCTTTGCCCGTTTTCGCGAGCAGGCTTGCACCTTCATTTGCCCCTACGGACGATTTCAATCGACGGTGATTGACGAGAACACGATGGTCGTGGCCTACGACTATAAGCGCGGCGAGAAACGCGGCCCGCTGCAGCGCGAGCGCGGACAGCCGGAGGCCGGGCAGGGAGACTGCGTCGATTGCTCCCTCTGCGTGGCGGTTTGCCCGACGGGCATTGATATTCGCAACGGCACGCAACTGGAATGTGTCAATTGCACGGCATGCATCGACGCCTGCGACGGAGTCATGGCCAAAATCGGCCGCCGGCGGGGACTGGTCCGGTACGCTTCGCTCAACAGCATCGAGCGCGGTGAACATTTTCGCCTCACGCCGCGCATGATCGGCTACGCCGGCGTCCTGGGCGTGCTGGCCGCGGTTTTTTTCCTGTTATTGTTGACTCGGTCGAACGTCGAGGCCACCCTCTTGCGCGCTCCCGGGGAATTGTTCGAGGTCCTGCCCGACGGCAGAGTTGAGAACCTCTACACCATTCAACTCGTCAATAAAACCTCCCGCCCCGTTCCCGTGCAAATCGAGTTGAAGAATGGGCCGGGCAAATTGTCCGTCATGGGCAGCGCGAACTTGGTCGTGCCAAAGGAGGAGATGGCCCAGACCTCTATTTTGATTGACCTGGCTCTGGACCAACTAAGCGGTGGAAAGCGCAAGCTGGAGGTCGGCGTCTATTCCAATGGGAAATTGTTGCAGTCACTCAATACCACTTTTATCGGCCCGCGAAACCACTGAATTCTTCTATGAACCCTTCCACCCCTCCGGCGCCCGCGGGACAAAATCCCTGGCCCATCGCGATCGTCTGTTATTTTATCATTTTCATCGCTTTTATCGCCTGGTTTATCACGTTCGCCATGCGGCAGAAAATGGACCTGGTGCGCGACGATTATTACGATCAGGAAATCCGGTTTCAGCAGCAGATCGACCGCGCGCAACGCACCCAGTCCGTCAGCACGCAAGTCACCATTGCCGGCGACGCGGCCAATCATTTTATTTCGATTGGCCTGCCCCGCGAGCAAGCCGCGCAAAGCCCCGCGGGAACCATCCTCCTTTATCGCCCTTCCGACGCCAGCCTCGACCAGCAATTTGCCTTGAAGCTGGATGCTGACGGCGTCCAACGCCTGGATGTCCACGCGCTCCTGCCAGGCTTGTGGAAGGTGCGAGTGCAATGGACCATTGGCGGGCAGGACTATTCGTTTGATAAAAACATCGTTCTGAAACGGCCCGCGGGTTCCACATGATCTATAGCGCCTTCATCCTCGGCTTTGCCGGAAGCCTGCACTGCGCGGCGATGTGCGGCCCGCTCGTCATGGCCATTCCTGCCGGGGACCGGGGCGCGCTTGGCCGCGTCATTTATAACGCGGGCCGTTTGACCACTTACGCGCTGCTGGGCGCGCTCTTCGGGTTCGTCGGTTGGACGCTCATCTTCGCGGGCTTGCAATGCGCGCTCTCGATCATGGCGGGGATGGCGGTGCTTTTGGGGGTGGCGCTTTCCACCCGTGCCGCCTGGAATACTCGCTTCGCTTCTGTTTTCCTGCCGTTGAAACGCGCTTTTTCCCGGCTGGTTCGGCATCGCAACATCGGCGGCCGGTTCCTGCTCGGCGGCTTGAATGGTCTTCTGCCGTGCGGGTTGGTGTATGTGGCGGCGGCGCTGGCAGCGGCTTCGGGCGGGCCCGTTCGTGGAACAGAAGTGATGCTGGCTTTTGGCCTGGGCACCGTGCCGATGATGCTGGGGATCGGCTTTGTGCAAAGCCTTCCCAAAGTGGCCGCGCGGCTGCAATGGCACCGCGTTCTCAACTATTGTTCTGTTCTCGCGGGTGTGATGCTCATCCTGCGCGGGCTGGCGCTCGGCATTCCGTACATCAGTCCCAATCTTTTATCCCACGCCGGCCCCCTCTGTTGCGGGCATTGAAGCCAATTTGGCCCCTGCGATTCGATTTGAACGGCGCCGCTCCACGTGCAACACCGTAATTCATGAGCATCGACCAAATTGCTTCTCAGGCCATGCGACTTTCTGCGAAAGAGAGGGCGCTTCTTGCCGAATCTTTGTGGAAAGTTTGGGAGATCCCTATGCGGCAAATGCGCCCACAGATGAAACAGCCGTTGTGGCTCTTGCGATGGAGCGAGACCAGCAATCTTTGGTGAGCCGCTCCAAGCGCTGATGCCTTCGGCGGGACGCCGAAGGCGGCGGGCGAGACACCCGCGATCCCCGATCCAACTGCATGGATGCGCCCAGTTAACTACTTGCTAACTGGCGCCCCCTCAATGGGCTTGGCGCTGGGGAGCGGAATCACGGCCGATGTCATTCCTATCTTGGCGCAAAGGAAATAAACTACCGCGCCGACAATGAAGGCCGCCACAGGCGCCGCCGGCACCGGATAAATATTCAATATCGGCAGGATGCCCACGACGAAACCGGCCAGCCACGCCACCCAGCCGGCCGGATTGAAGCCGGCGCGCGGACCGGGCCAGACGCCGCCGGCCAGAAGGTAATCGACCATCATCGCTCCGCAGATCGGCCCGAAGGAGGCGCCGATGATCTGAAAAACGATGATCGCTTTGCCCGCCCAGCCGCTAATCGCCAAGGCGATGCTGACGATGGTCCCGATGCCCACCGAAACAAATGGGTTCACCTTGGGCAACGTCGTTTTAAAACTATTGGCGGCGATAAAGGAGGAAAAGCAGGCCGGCGGAAAGGCCGCCAGCGCCAGGAGGAACAGCATCACGCCCGCGCTCCTGCTCCGCAGGATCGGGATCAAACCCGACGACTGAAGAATAAAGCTGTGCGGATTGGAACTGTTCGCCGCCGCCACCGCGTCTTTGCTGAACATCGGCGAGCCATAAGACCCCGCCACCACCAGCAGCGAAATACCCGCCGTCACAACGATGGCCAGCGCCACTCCCACCAAGCCACCCATCTGCACGTCATTCTTGTCCCGGCTATTGGTTCCAAAATCCACTCCGGCAGCCCCCGCCGTGGCAAAGAATCCCACCACATAAGTCATCATAAAGGCCAAAACGCCAAAGGCGCTCAAGGCCTCGGGCGCTTGCGGCGCCACGCTCTTGTGCAAGTCGATGAACTTCTGCGGATCGAAATCGCCAATGTTGCCGACGACCTTCACCAACAGCGCCAGCAAGATGGCCAAAGGAATCAAAGGCATGTACGTGGCGACCTTGGCGACATATTGAATGCCCTTTAAACCGACAAAGGCCGCCAGCACACCCCACACCACCATGACGATGGAGGGCGGCAGGTGAACAACCGGCGCCAGTGCGACCGAGGAAAAATAGACATTGACCCCCAACCAGCCGAATTGCAGCACCCCCATTAGGAAACCGGGCATAAGAAAACCGCCCGCTGCCCCAAAAGTCGAGGTGCCCACGATGTAAAGCGGCAAACCGGTCTTCATGCCCAAAAGCCCGGGCACCAGGTAAAAGAGGAAATGACACACCAACGCTGCCAGGACCAGGCTGATCAGCGCCCACGCCACGCCTTGCGAGAGCATCCCGCCCGCGTTCGGGGCGTTCACGGCGTCCTGCCAGAAGACAAACCACAGAAAGATGCCCGCATAGGTGGGCGCGGTATTCTTGTACCACGGAGCGCGATTGCCCGGCGGATTGGGCGTCGCGCTGGTGATGTAAGAAGGAAGCGGGGAGGTTCCGGTGTCTTTGTTGTTCATACGTTGATTTGCCCCTGTTCTAACGTCCCTCGTCTTCTTGCGCAAGAAGTTTCGTCAATTCGAGTCAATCGGTTAGGACGCACCTTTTCATTTTTGTAAACGCCAAGAGACGGGGGATTTGGAAAGAATCAGCGCCCGCAAGCGCTCCTGGCCGCCATTGCGATGGAGGAACTGCTTTTGAAATTTTCCAGTGGTGG
>JBKQWF010000123.1:0-12622 GCA_052139695.1 Limisphaerales bacterium | reverse complement strand
ACAGCTTTCCTGCATTGGGGCGCAATAAACCTGTTCAAAAACCTTCCGTAGGATTTTAGTCTCGACTCATTCTTGCTATCGTTGCCGCGCATGGAAACGAGGCAACGCTTTCGAGGGCCGCGCTGGCGCGCCACGGCAGAATCGTCCCCCTCCCGCTGGCCCATCCGCCGGCAGCTTAACCCGCGCCTCCAAAAAGGCCAACTGGCCCAGAACCTCCCCTCCTGGCTCAACCAGATGCCGGAAGTCCAGGCCATCCCCAACCAAATTGAACCCAATTGAGGTAAATTGAGCCGCTGTGACCCCCCCCCGGGGGGGGGCGTGCCCTGCCGCGATGCCTTCGCTCTCTCTTTCCGACTGGAAGAATCTTATCGTGCGCCTCACCGGCCGCGGATTCCGCAATTAAGCTTGGCGCGGCCCGGAGCCTGATGGCATCTTACCCTGCCATGTTCAATTTCAGTCCAAGCCGGAACGATTCGGCTAAAATCGGGGGAACGCGACCCAGCGGTTTGCTTGCCGGTTTGCTCTCCGTTGCCCTGGTTTGTGCCGGAGCGGAGGACCGCCAGGCTTCCATTGGGTTTACCGGCACGGAGATTTTTCCGATTGACAGCCAAACCAGCCTGCTCCACGCGGCGGACCTCGATGGCGACGGGCTCAATGACCTGATTGTGGTCAACAACGTCCGGTCCAAGATTGATTTGCTTTACAATCAAACCGGCAAAACCAACGCCGCCGCCCGCCGTCCCGGGGGCAAGCCGGAAATCAACCAACTCCCGCCCGACTCCCGCTTCCGCCTCGAATCCATCGCCTCGGAGACAAGAATCTCCTCCCTGGTGGTGGAGGATTTGAACGGCGATGGCCGCCCCGACCTGGCTTACTACGGCGACAAGCAATTGATCGTGCAGTATAATCTCGGCTCAAATAACTGGAGTCCGCCCAAACGGTGGCCGATCGACGATGGCCAGCTCACACCCAACGCCCTGGCCACCGGTGATCTCAATGGCGACCATCGCACCGACTTGGTCTTGCTGGGCGAAAACGCGATCTATTTCCTGGCGCAAAATGCCGACCATACCCTCGCCGAACCGCAAAAAATTCCCTTTTCCGATTCCGTCCGAGCGGTCCAGGTCCTGGACATCGACGGAGACGGGCGGCAGGACTTATTGCTCGTCAATTGGGAAAGCCCGCAGCCCTTTCGCTTCCGTTTGCAGAACGCGAATGGGGAATTGGGACCGGAGATTTATTTCAGCCTTCCGTCCATCCGCTCTTATTTGGCGGCGGACTTGGCGGGCGATCACAAAACGGAAATTGTGACCATAGCGCAGAATTCCGGGCGCGCCGCCGTTTCGGAATTTACGCGCAAACCGGCCGAACCGCTTTCCGGCCAGTTTCGACAGGGGCAATTTCAGGTCTGGCCCCTGAACAAAACCATCCAGACCCGCCGCGGCATCTTGTGGGCCGATGTCAATGGCGACGGCCTGCCGGATCTGCTGGTCGCCGAACCGGACACCGGCCAACTGAGCTTGTATTTGCGAAAAGCCGACGGGACCCTCGCCGCCGCCAGGACTTTTCCCACCCTCACCGGCGTGAGCGAATTGGCCGTGAGCGACTGGGACGGCGGCGGCAACGCCAAGATCTTTCTCTTGAGCAAGGACGAGCATGAGGTCGGCGTGATGCAGTTGGACAAAGACGGGAGCATGGCTTTTCCCACCATCCTGCCCCTCGATGGCAAGCCGTTGACCATGGCCGTCGGCCCTTTGCAGCCCGGAGCCAAGCCGACGCTGGCGGTAATATTAGACCTGGACACCAACCGCGTCCTGGTGACGCGGACCACGGATGGAAAAACCCGCACCCAAAAACTGAGCGATAGTTTCAAGGATGCGCCCGCCTCCATGACGATGCACGACGCCAATCAGGATGGTTTGACCGATTTGATCGTGTTAATTCCCTACGAAAAGATAAAAGTGCTCATCCAGAAGCCGGACCAGAGTTTTGACGAACAAGACGTGCTGCCTCCCGGCGGAAGCATCGATACTCCATGGTTAAGCGTGGCGGACGTGGACGGCGACGGAAAAATGGAATTGCTGCTGGCGCAGAAGAATCTTGTCCGCGCCGTCGTTTTGCGATCGGAAACGGACCGCGGCACCAACGGCAAGCCCGTCTGGTCCTTTCACGTCAAAGAACAAATCAATGGGCCTTCGCGCGATTCCGAGATTGCCGGCGCCACACCCCTGCGTAACGGCACAAACCAAACCCCCTCCCTCTTCCTCCTGGATTCCAAACATAAGGAATTGGCCCTGAGCGAGCGCGACCAGGCAGGCGTCTGGCAAATTGTGCGCACCCTATCTTTGCCGGTCGGCGATTTTACCTCCTTGCAAAGCGTTGGCCTGAACTCGACCCACAACAGCGTCGCGCTCATTGGCTTGAACCAAGTCGCCACGATGGCCACCAGCGGCGATGTGTGGCAATTAGCCGAATTGGACAGCTACGAAACGCCGGTTAAAGACGGCCATCTGACGGATGTGGTGGACGGCGACTTGAGCAATACCGGGCGGAAGGACCTGGTCTTTTTGGAAACGGCGAAGAATTATCTTGACATTGTCGCTTACGAAAAACCCCACCACCTCGTGCCGGCCAATCGCTGGCGGGTTTTTGAGGAGCGCACTTTTCGCTCGCGCCGCAACGATGATGCCATGGAGCCGCGCGAAGCGGTCGTGTCGGACGTGACGGGCGATGGCAAGGCCGACTTAATTGTCCTGGTGCATGACCGCATCCTCGTCTATCCGCAGCAATAGTTCTTGCGTCACTTCTTTGCCGCCGGCGGGCTCCGTTTGCCGTCCAGACACTCGCGCACGACCTGGGTCAGGCGGGTGGGAGGATAAGGTTTGGCCAGAAAATTGAAGCCTTCGAGCAAGGCGATATCCTTGCCTGCCATGCCCGGGCTGTAACCGCTGGTGTAGATCACTTTTAATTCCGGGTCTTCGGCCTGCAAACGCTCCGCCAATTGCCGTCCCGAGAGGCCTTCCGGCATCACCATATCGGTCAATAATAAATCTATTTCGTCCTTGTGCCCTTGCCAGACCCGCAAGGCCTCCACCCCGGTGCGCGCCTGGCAGGTGCGGTAGCCGCACAGTTCCAGCACGTTGACCACCAACTCGCGCAGGGCCGTTTCGTCCTCCACCACCAGAATCATTTCGCTGCCCCGCGCCATGCCGGGCGGGGCTTTGGCCGGAGCTTTCTGCTGGGCGGGCGAAGGCGGGACAGATTTGGCCGGGTCCGGGGCGACGGGAAAAAAGAGGGTAAACGTCGAGCCTTCGCCGACCTGGCTGTCCACCACGATCCACCCCCGGTGTTGCTTGACGATTCCATAGATCGTCGCCAAACCCAGGCCGGTGCCTTTGCCCGGCCCTTTCGTCGTAAAAAACGGCTCGAATAAATGGCTCAGAACCTGTGCGTCCATCCCGCAACCGGTATCGGCCGCTCTCAGGCAAACAAAGTGCCCGGGGCGGGCCTCCGGATTTAACACGGAGGAAACGGGCTCCAGAACCTGCCGGGTTGTGGACAGCGTAATCCGGCCTTCGCGCGAGATGGCGTCGCGCGCGTTGAGAACGAGGTTAACCAGGACCTGTTCGATCATGCCCGCATCCACACACAGGGTGGGCAGATCCGCTGCGGCTTCAAAGTGCAAAACAACCTGCTCGCCGACCAGGCCGCACAACATGGGCAGGAGATTCTGGACGATGTCATTGAGGCTGAAATCCCGTTGTTGCATGACTTGTTTGCGGCTAAACATGAGCAATTGCTTGATGAGCTGGCTGGCACGTTCTGCTGCCGCACCGATTTGGCGGGCCGATTTCACGCCCGCTTCCGGCATGGCCTCAAGCTGGGTCAACAAATCGGCATGGCCTTGAATAATCGTGAGAATATTGTTGAAGTCATGCGCCACCCCGGCGGCCAATTGCCCCACCGCCTCCATTTTCACCGAATGACGCAACTGCGCTTCCAAATCGAGCCGGTCCGTAATGTCGCTGGCGTAGCAATGGACCACCCTGCTTTCCACAATGGGAATAAATGACCAGGAAAGCGTGCGTTTGCGGAGCGTGGTCTGGAGATTGATCATGTTTTCCCCTGTGCGCAGACAATCGCCAATTAAAGCCTTCGTCTCGGGCGGGAGCATGGCCTGGGGAGATTCGACGTCGAACGAGGCCGCAAGGCGGCGGGCGGCATCGTTGCAATAGGTCATGGTGCCGTCGGCGGCCAATTCCAGCACCGGGTTGGGATTGGTCCGGGGAAAGGCGGCTAGCTTTTGAATTTGCTCCTCGGCGTTCATGGCATAACTTGCGTTGGCTGCGCCGATGCCGCGAGGGTTGCCGCTTTGCTCGCATTCAGGGCATCGCGGACTGCCTGGACTAATTGCGCGGGATGATAGGGTTTGGGAAGAAATGAGCAGCCGGCCAGCACTTCCTGGTTGGCCTGCAGCGCCTCCGGGCTGTAACCGCTGCTAAAGAGGATCGGCAGGCCGGGCGACGCTTCCCGCAATTTGATCGCCAGCTCCAGGCCGGTCATCCCGTCAGGCAGGGCATTGTCAGTCAGAAGCAATTCTATCCGGCTCTGATTCTCGTCCCAAAGATGGATGGCTTGGAGTCCGTTGGCCGCTTCGAGAACCTGATAGCCGTTGGCCGTGAGGATTTCGCGCAGCATCTCTCGAAGCATCTCTTCGTCCTCGACGATTAACACCGTTTCCTTGCCGCCAGAGGCCAACGGAGCCACGGCTTTCTTCTCCGTTTTCTTTGCCGCCCGTTCCGCGACCGGGAAGTAGATGTCGAAGGTCGTGCCTTTGCCGATTTCACTCTCCACTTCGATCCAACCCTGGTTTTGGTTGACCATGCCATGAACTGTCGCCAAACCCAGACCCACACCCTTGCCGACGTCCTTGGTGGTGAAAAAAGGCTCGAACAGATGTTTGACAACTGCGGTGTCCATCCCCGACCCGGTATCGCTTACACTCAGGCGGATGAATTGGCCAACCCGCCGTTCAGCGCGGACCGCAATATCGGCGGCGGTCAGAGAGGCCGGGCTGGCGCGGATGGTCAGTTTCCCGCCGCTGCTCATCGCGTCCCGGGCGTTGACGACCAGGTTGACAATGATTTGTTGGAACATGTTTGGATCGGCCAGAATGGGAGGCAGTCCCGGCGCGATTTCAAAACGGAGGGCCACCTGGCGGCCAAGCAACTGGCCCAGCATTTCCTCCGTATGCGCCAAAGTCTCCTTCACCTCAATGAGCTCTTGCCGGAGAACTTGCTTGCGGCTAAAGGCGAGCATTTGTTTGACGAGCCGCGCTGTCCGCTCGACGCCATCGTTGATGATGGCCAGCGATTTAATCGACTCCTCATCCAGGTCAGGATTATCCATCAGCAAGGACGCGTGCCCCTGGATGATGGTCATAATGTTATTGAATTCGTGGGCCAGCCCGGCTGCCAGCTGCCCGACAGCGGCGAGGCGTTCCTGCCGCATGACAAACTCCTGGCTGGCCTGCAAAGCGCGTTGCGCTTCTTTCCGTTCCGTAACCTCCTGCCGCAAGCTTTTTGTCCATTGGTCCACTAAAAGGAAGATTTCCTCATCGCGTTCCTTTCGGGCCCGTTGCCGCCAGGCAACCGTCCAACGATAGATTCCCAGACCAGCCAGGACCACGACCAGCGCGCCCACGCCGTAATAGATACCCGCCGGGTTGGCAAAGTGCTGCGGAGATGCCACAGTGTCTGCCCCCTGCGTTGGCAGGCTGCCAACAAAGACAAGCAAACATCCTATGGCGAAGGAACGGCCCTTCAGCGAAGGGCCAAAACTGCTGGTTTTCATTTACCCGTCATCCTTGGCCGCACAGTATGGTCCACCATGCGCCTTTGGAAAACGTCAATAACTCAATGAGAATTTCTCACTTGAACGCCCAACCTGGCACAGTCACAAAGATGGTCTCAGCGTCAGAACTGTAACAGAAACAGTGCTCAATTCAACGAAAATCGCCGAAGAATTGGGCTTTGGAAAACCCAATAGCGTTAGAAACGGGTTACTTTCTCCAAGGCTCGCACCCTCTTTTCGATGTCGGCACGGGCGACGCGATGGGTTGTCGCCACGCCAAAGCCCTCGCAACAATATGACGCCACGACACTTCCGTAAATTATGGCCCGGCGAAGGTTGCCCTCCACCGGCCCTTTGGCCGCGGACAGGTAGCCCATCATGCCGCCAACAAATGAATCACCCGCCCCAGTTGGGTCAATTACGTCCCGCAAGGGAAAGGCCGGCGCAACAAATAGCCCGCTCCGCGATGAGAGAATGGCGCCGTGCTCGCCTTTCTTAACGATGACGCATTTCGGACCCAGACGGTGGAGCTTTTCGGCGGCACGAAAGAGGTTATTCTCTTGGGTCAACTGCCGGGCCTCGCTCTCGTTCACCACCATGCCGTCCACGCGTTTGAGCAACTTCAACAAATCCGGCAGCGCAATGTTCAACCAGAGGTCCATGGTATCGGCGACGACGAATTTGGGGCGCCGCATCTGGTCCAGCACATGATGCTGCAAGCTGGGCGCAATGTTGGCCAGAAGGACGAACGGCGTATCGCGATAGGCCACCGGCAGACTTGGGCTGAAGGTTTCAAAGACACCCAATTCCGTCGCCAACGTGCGGCGGTTATTCATGTTGATCTCGTACTCGCCGGACCAATGAAAGGTCTTGCCTGGAAGGATTTGCAACCCCGCCAAATCGATGCCGTGCTTGCGATAGAGGTTCAGATACCGCTTCGGAAAATCTTCACCCACAACGCCCACCAGGCGGACCGGGGCAAAGAAACTGGCCGCGACCGCCGCATGGCTGGCGGAGCCGCCTAGCAGGCGCGGGTTTTCAGCGGTGGGAGTTTTTATCGAATCCAATGCTGTCGAACCAACAATGAGAACGCTCATTTCATTATGAAATTAAGAATACGGGGCGGAGCTTAGAGGGCCGCCCGCGCGGTGCAAAGCTAAAAGTCACCCTTTGCCGGGCACGGGGTGCGCGACAAATTTCTTCGGCTAGCACTCCAGCGACATTTGGCGCTTACGCCCATCGCGGAGATGGGCTAGAGTCCTTGACTCTTAAAACTGTTCGTGAAGAGATCGAGTTTCAAGCGGCCATGCGATCCTCGATGTAAGCGTCCAATTTTTTTGGAATTTGGCGCAGTCCGCTGCCAGGGCGGAGGACTCGACCAGGCGCGGGTCGTGCAGTTCAGAGAGTCCTGGTCGTAAGAGTCGCTGGTAAGCGCGGCTGTAGAACAAGGCCGTCTTGAGGCCAAAGGACGTGAGCCGATAGCGCTGAGTCTTGGGGATGCGTTCAATCAGTTTGTGCAGGCGCAAGCGGCGCAGGTCGTAGCTCATGCGTCCGGGGCTTATTTTTGACTGGGAGATGCCGAGCAACTGCGCCAGCAATGGCCGCAGTTGACGATTACGAAAGCCCTCGGGCTGGAGACAGAATAAGACCAGCACCGTCAGCAAGGCCTGCACCCGCTCCTGCCCGAAGGGCAGAGCGGTGGCATGCTGGCCGTCGAGACGTGCAGGGAGGGCCCCACGCCCTCGGTGATAAGGCGCGTCCGGCATCGGCCGTCGGTGGCGGTTTTTCTTTGCATCTTGCGGGCAAAGATCAACTGCACCTGTTCGGGACGGCCCCAATCGATATTTTCGCGGATGACTTCCTCGAAGAAGCAGCGTCCGTGGACGGCGCGGTCCCACACCTGGGTGAGGGAGAACTCGGCCTGGAGGACCGACAAATCGTAGCGGTAACCGGCCCGGCGATCCTGGGCGCTGTCGGACTGCCCTTCAGTTCGAAGCGGCCGGCCGTCAGTGCCCCGTCCCGGGCCTCCTCCGCGACTGCCAGCAATTGGAGCGCCCGCGGGTCTGAACCCCAAAAACTCAATGAGTTCAGCCGCATCGCCCGCCGCCAGGCCGGGGCCGTTGTCAAACATCCAAAATTCCCAGCAGGAGACGGCATTGGCGTCAGTGTTCATAGGGGGAGAGCTTCGCAAAAATTGCTTACCACCAAGCCTCTCCCAGCCGGCGCAGCTACAGACTCCAGCTGCCACCGGACCAGCCCCCGCACGATGTCTGGGGCAAGTCTGCGGACCCGCGCGCCGACGACGCAGGGCAGCAAGAGCGAATCAAACCAGGTCAGTTCAGCCCAAATGCTGTTGCCAAAACCAGCCGGACCAGCCGGCTGGCTGACCGCTGCCCGGTCGCCACGCAGTCGCACCAGCACATCCCAGAGACGGAGCACCGCAGATCGAGTTGCAGCCGCAGCCGCGGCTGCGACCACCCGCTGGCCATGCAGAATTAAAGAAAGACTTCCTTCCGAATCGACCGAGGTGGCCACGCACAAGCTTGGAATGTTGGAGAAAAGACACGTTGATTTTATCCCTTTACGGCCTGATTTGCTATTGGCCACCTCTCTTTGAAGGAATGGCCTTGTTGCCGATCTTTTTTTTGGAGAATTCCCACCAGATCATCGTCAATCGGGCACAGTGCAACGGGAGGCCTGGAACTTTTTCCGCCTCTCCAAACAGCCCGCCCTCCGTGACAGGATGCAGGCTTTTCGTTGCCGAGTCTCACGCCCGGACCCGGCGCCAAAGGGGCCGACAAGAGCTTTATCTTACCATGTTCGTTAGGGAAGCTGATTGTGCATACGGACGCCACTTTGGCGGGGGATGACGAGGTAACGCCGAGCGTTTCCTCGATTCGGCGCAAGAGTTCTTCCGAATCGAAGGACGAGCCAGGCAAGCCGCTTCGCTTACCGCCAATGGGAACAGCTTCGGAAGGAGTTTCTGAACGGCCCCCAAGGAGAATCCGCGGTATGGTATCGGTCCAGGGAGTCTGCTTGAGATTTTCGTAAACCCTTGCGAGGTCCGGCAAATTGGGATCAAGAACAATCAAATCAGGGCGAAGGCGGCGGGCGTATTTTAGGAGGTCCACACCGGAGGCGGCGAACCGAACGCGATAACCCGCCACCGCAAAATCAGTTGATATTGAGGCGACGATTTCTGTGGCGCAAGCCACCAATAATAGCGGCGATTTCATACCCTGACAGATAACCGCACAAAACAAGGCAGCACAACTACAGCGGGGCAACGAAGACGTTACATTTTCAAAGCGCCGGAAGGCGCGTCAACCGAAGCACATGGCACTTTCTTCCCTTTTTTTTGCCCTATTCTGGTGGGTCATCTGCCGGACACCGATCAGCCGCGCGTTTCACAGCGCGTGTCGGCACGCTGCCTGCGCATCTCAGCATTGCGTGTATCACCAAGCCGCAGTGCGGTTTGGGCGGAGTCTGATTTGTGCTCAACAGCCGGGCTTCCGTACGCGCATTCATGACATGACACGCCGGGTTGTAGTAAACGACGATCTCCTGCCGGAACTAATGGGCGCCGGGCAGGAGTTTTTCCGGAGCCCTTTGGGTTAGCTTCAATTTCCGCAGGGCGAATGAACGCCGAATCCTCCCTGACGGACTTTCCGGCGCAAGTTTCGCAATCACATCGGCAATCTCAATGCAGTGCTTCCACTGCTTTGCCCTCGCGTAAACCTCATACCGGACTGCCAACACATCCGGGTGCGACCGCATGGCAGGGGTGATTTTTTCCAGTTCCTCATTCGCCTC
Organism: Limisphaerales bacterium; assembly: GCA_052139695.1. Classification (GTDB taxonomy): domain Bacteria; phylum Verrucomicrobiota; class Verrucomicrobiia; order Limisphaerales; family Palsa-1400; genus PLGF01. The sequence continues at coordinate 2,956 of JBKQWF010000123.1, read as the reverse complement.
GGCGCAATTGCCAATTCCAAGCCAGCCGTCGGCGGCCTCAACGTGCAATAGATCATGCAGTTCAAGCGAATCCATAACCAATTGGCCGATGAAATATCCCAATCCACACCTACCGTAAAGGTGATTTTTAGCATTGCCCTCCTAACTTTTCTGGATGAACACCAATGAGTTGATCCGGGGAATGCCGGGAGAGGCGCTCTTGAGGAAAGGCTTGGACGATGATCATTGCGGAAGGCGCACTGTCGCGGCCTGTATCGTCGGCATCGCCTGGACACGATTGAGCGACGCCGGACTGCTCCCCGAAGCGCCGGCGCCGCCGCCCAAGACCTGTGGCGCGAGTTGGTGAGCTTTGAGTCGGCCTTCGAGCAGCGACTTAGCTTAGGCGGGCAAAAACAGCCGTTACATCGCAACAAAACGGTGAATGGCGGCCAGCGGGCGAATGCCGGGCACTCTGGCTGTCCTTGTTGTCCTCGAAACCTGGTTTCGAGAGGCGCGCTTCGACCGCCTGAGCCCCGTGAGTCATCTGCTTGACCGCTTGATGGAGTGCTCAGGGCGCTCGAGGCTCTCGCGGCCCCGCGTGAGGACCCCATTGGCAAACTGCTTGAGATCTCCGCCACGCCGTCCATGCGCGGCGGCGTCAGCCTGGCACTCGGCCTAACGCTGCCAAGCATTGCGTATGGTTATAAATTGCTCCTTCCAGCCCAGAAACAGTGGATTGACATGGACATTTAGCCAGACCAGAGTTGCTTCAGCGCCATGTTAGATGGAACGCATCAGCAATTAGCGGAGTCAGACGAAAAGCAATTCTGCATTCGCTGCATGATGTCAAACGAACCTTCGGCTCATTTCTGCTCTGAGTGTAATGTGTTCGCCGAGGGAGCCGTTTATCGTGAGACGGCGGCGCGACCCGGCAGGCTAATCGTGGTCGCGGGAGTTTGGCTGATCTTTGGTTCGGCAGTTTTCACTGGCTTTGCAATAGTTTTCGGCGCGAATTTCAAGTTGTGCAACGCACCGGTAGCCGACACTTTTTTCGGAGTGCCAGGCGGAATTGCGATTATCGCGGTTTCCAGCGCAATGATTTGGAAGACCACCAAGAATTATTTGGCTTGGAAACAGCGCCCTTAGGCCATCGGCGCCCGCTGAAGAAAAACCACAGCCTCCCCTGGGCATAGGTATCAAGACTGCAATAGGCGAAAAGCCGGTTTTCAATGAGCCGCTTGCGCTCTTGGCCCAGATCCGGTCGAATCGCTTCGCGGAATGCCTCCATCGCGGTCGTTCCATCCTTCACCCCCTCAAACTGCTCATAACTCAATTCCGGCCAGAGGGGCACGGCGAACTGAATGGTTTCAAAATCGAGGCCATTGGCCTCGAAGCCCGCTTCAAAGATGGGCAGATCGCCCTGGGCTAAAAGATCGGCTGTGCGGGTCAACGCACCCTCCAAACCCTCCACCTCGACATCGATCACCGCGGCGACGCCAGCTGGATCGTAGATCCGCCGGGCCGCTACCACCCAAATCACTTTGGCGTCGGCCTCAGACCGCGCAAGGGATTTTTGCCAGGCGCGATTTTGCCAATGTCAGTAACGCCGGATGGAGAGGCCGGTCTGACGTCATGCGCCGATGTGTTCGGCTCTGCGCTTTACCGGGCCTAAAACCTCGTCTTCCGGGCCGTCGGCACTTAACGGAAACGGAATGGCCCTTCGTTTGACCATTTGCGCAAACATCAATCGCACCACTTCGCCAGGTGTGGTGCCAATCGCTTTAGTGACTTCCCTGGCCCTTGCCACCAACTTTTTGTCAATGCGGCATTGAAACACTTCAGTCATACTACAACCGTATGTCATGGTTTTTAAAAAGAACAAGCAAAAAAAGGGACCGCCCCGGCATCCCAACGTCGAAGGATAATTGCGAGGCCGATGGCGGCATTCTATCTGACAGATCACTTCCCCGAGCGACGTTGCGGTCCAGGCGACGTCTGGTTTAGGGTTCCTTGGTTTTGACGGGCAATCCAGGCCCAGGAGATCGAGCAACTCGGCCGCGTCTCCGACCTGGAAGCACATCTCCGCAAGAGAAAGTGTGGCCAGTCTGCTGGAGGTTGTGCCGCAGTTCCGTGCGCAGGACGGGATTCCAGCAGAAATCCGGCGAATGATGCCGGCACCAATCCGTCACCGCTCGGGCGAATTCGTCCGCCGGGTGAAACCACGCGATCACGCGGAAGTATCAGCGCAAATCTTCATCGCCGCCAGCGTTGGCGTTCCCGCAAGACCGTTGGATTTGACGTTTTTCTGCGCCCGCCAAACCTCGGCCATGATATCAGTCCAGCCAGCCTGCGCGCATTGAGTTTCGCCAACAAGAAACGGCTGCTCCCGTCAAAATCCAAGGCTCGGGCGAGAAAAAGCGCCTCTTAAAAATGCCCTCTTTTGCAACAGCCTTTAGCTATGCTAGTGTAGTGTCCCGTAAATAACTTTACAGATAAATGGTCTTTTTTTTGCCTCTCGGCAGGGTGCAACCCGGTTTGATTTGCTCCAGCTTGGTGCGTGCTCGCGCGATCTTTTGCATGATGTCTTCCACCTTCGCCGTCCACACGCAGGGCTTGGGTTTCTCATTCCAAGCTTCCAAGAACTGGTCGATCGCCGCTTGCAGATCGGGCACACTGACGAAGCTGCCCCGACGGACGGCTTTGTCCGTGAGCTCCGCGAACCAGCGCTCGGCAGGATTCTGACATCCTTGACAAGTCGGGGTTCGTTTTGGTATTCAAATATTTAATCTACAAACTGTTGTATATCAACGTATTAGAAATAAGGCTGGCTGCCGAACTTGCTTCGTGCCCGGGGGCGCACGACTGAATTCTTCTGTTATTCGGCCAACGTCAGGGAATCGTTGCGGGCAGCCTGAGCGTTGAGCCGTTCTTTCCAGAACTGATCCAGCCTGCGGCTGGAATGGATGCAGCGTAAAGC
>JBKQWF010000122.1:0-4218 GCA_052139695.1 Limisphaerales bacterium | reverse complement strand
TTTAGATTGGATCAACCAATGGCGAATTCGACTGTGGCTGAGGAGCGGAAACAATCCTGCAAGGATTGAAATCACTCAGCCCAGGTTGCGAGGAACGTCCCCCTGTCGCGGAGCGACCCCGGATATTCGCCGGACACGCCAGTGTCTGGTGATATCCGCCAGAGTTTTTCCGTCCTGAAGGGACGGCGGACTCGCACAACGAAAAATATCTCCCGCGCCGCTTTCCATCGTCCCGTCGGGACGAATTTGAAATGGGGGGCGTATTCCAGGCACTGGCGTGTCTGGCTAATATCCAATGTCGCTCCGCGACAGCCGTCTTCTCCCATGGGAATCGTCTGTAAAATCTTGCCGCCGCACAGGCCCCGCAAGTCATCCCCCAGGGGCTCAAAATGTCCAAACTCCAGGGGCGGGCAATCCCCTGCCCGCCGGGGCGGCGCGCACGGAGTGACGCGCTCCCCCTGAAATCTCCGATGTTGCGTTTTGCACAGGATTCCCCACAGTAAGTGTATGACAACCTTGAACCGTTCATCGGATGTCGAGGGAATTTGCCCAGGTCCGGGTAATATTCACACATTTAATCATTAGGTTTATGAATCGCATTACCTCCCGCGAACGACTCTTGACGACCCTCAACCACTGCAAGCCGGATCGTGTTTGTGTGGACTTTGGAGGAACCTGGATCAGCGGCATCCACGCCTCGATCGTCCATCAGCTCAACCAACGGTTGCTGGGAAATGCCGGTCCGGTCAAGGTCCACGAACCCTACCAAATGCTGGCCGAGGTGGACGCCGAACTGCGGCAGGCGCTGGGCATCGATGTCATGGGCGTTTGGCCGCGCAAGAATATTTTCGGTTATGAAGCTTCCGGCTGGAAGCCGTTCACCTTGTTTGACGGCACGCCTTGCCTGGTCCCTGGAAACTTCAACGTCACCCTCGCCCCGGACGGCGGATGGCTCACTTATCCGGAAGGCGACCTTTCCGCTCCCCCATCCGCGCACATGCCCAAAGGCAGTTATTTCTTTGACTCGATTATCCGGCAGGAGCCGATTGATGAAGATCATTTGAATCCGCAGGACAACTTGGAAGAATTTGGCCTCTTCAACGCCCAGGATATTGCCCATTACCAGAAGGAGGTGGCGCGGCTGGATGAGAATGGCCAGGACATGGGAATTGTCTTGCTCGCGCCCGGCACTGCCTTTGGCGACATCGCGCTCGTGCCGGCGCCATTTCTCAAGCATCCAAAGGGCATCCGCGACATCAGCGAATGGTATATGGCGACCGCCGCCCACCCGGAATATGTTCACGCCATCTTCGAGAAACAGTGTGATTACGCTTTGCGCAACATGGAGACCCTGATCGAGATGTTGGGCGACCGAGTCCAGGCGGTGGTGACGACCGGCACCGATTTTGGAGCGCAGAGGAGTCTCTTCATTTCCCTGGACTCGTACCGCAACCTCTTCAAACCTTATCATCGGCGGCTGAACGACTTCATCCACCAGAGAACGAATTGGAAGATCTTCATCCACTCCTGTGGCGCGGTCGCCCCGTTGATCCCGGAATTCATCGAAGCCGGCTTTGATATTCTCAATCCGGTGCAGTGCTCCGCCGCCGGCATGGATCCCGTGAAACTAAAACGGGAATTCGGGAAGGAAATCACCTTCTGGGGCGGCTGCGTCAATACCCAGCATACCATGTATCAGACGCCCGCGGAGGTCTATCGCGAGGTGCGCGAACGCATCGACATTTTCAATCGCGACGGCGGTTTCGTCTGCAATGCCGTCCACAACATCCAGGGCAATTCGCCGATCGAAAATGTCCTGGCCATGTTCAAGGCCATCCAGGACAGCGCTCATTAGTGTCGTGTTTCAATGAAACCTTTGCACAATCCCCTCTCCCGGCCTGCGGCCACCCTCTCACCGCTTTGCGGGGAGAGGGCAGGGAGAGGGGTTCATTGTGAAGCCATTTCTGTGACAGCCCTTTAGCATTATGCAACCGGGCGCTCAGTCTAAATGCGTCATCAACTTTTCCTACCTCCTGCCGGTCTGCCTCGTCGCCACGCTCGGCGGCTTGCTCTTTGGTTACGACACCGGGGTCATTTCCGGCGCGATTGAGCCTCTCACGGCCTGTTTCCATCTCAACGACCTGATGAAAGGCTGGACCTCCGGCAGTGTGCTGCTGGGTTGCGCCGCGGGCGTGCTCCTGGTCGGGCCCATTTCGGACCGGTTTGGCCGCCGCCTCGCGATGTTTCTCGCCGCGCTCATGTTTCTCGCCTCGGCCCTCGGCACCGCGCTGTCCGGCGACGTTTGGACATTTATTCTCTTTCGCCTGGTGGGCGGCCTTGGCATTGGCATCGCCTCCATCGCGACGCCGATGTATATCGCCGAAATCGCGCCGGCGGAGATTCGCGGACGGATGGTGGCGGTGAATCAAATTGCCATCGTTGGCGGCATCGCCGCGACCGCCTTCATGAACTACTCCATCGCGCGTGCCAAAGGTGACCCGGCAGAAGCAGCGATTCAGAGTTGGCTCATCCACTCCGGCTGGCGTTGGATGTTTGGCGCGGGCATCGTCCCGGCCGTTCTCTTCGCTCTGCTTCTCCTTCCGATTCCCGAAAGCCCACGCTGGTTGATCGAGAAAAAGCGTGAAAAAAAAGCGCTGCTTATTCTGGAACGGGTTGGAGGACCAGAGTTCGCGGCCCGTGAGATCGGCCACATCACCGCCGCGCTGTCACAGGAGAAAGGCAACTGGAGCGAATTGTGGTCTCCCAAAATGCGGCTGCCGTTGCTCATCGGCATTTTGCTGGCCATCCTCCAGCAAGTCACCGGCATCAACGTCTTCCTCTATTTCGGGGCGACCATTTTCAAGACCATGAGTTCCGAGACCGGGGTCGATGCCGGACTGCTCACGCAGATCGTGATTAATGGCGCCTGCGTGCTCTTCACCGTGATCGCGATCGCTACCGTGGACAAATGGGGCCGCAAACCGCTGATGTTATTGGGCACGGCAGGCATGGGCATCAGCCTGGCGGCCATGGGCGCGATGGCTCAACTTGGGGTGGATCCCGCCGCCGCGAGCCGCTGGATGCTGCTCTTCATCGTCCTCTACATCGCCTGCTTCGGCTTGTCGGTCGGCCCCGTCACATGGGTCATCTTGTCCGAGATTTTCCCCACCGCCGTGCGAGGCCGCGCCCTCGGCCTGGCGACGTTTTTCCTGTGGACGGCCGATTATGCCGTGACCCAGACCTTTCCCATGATGGACGCAAAAGAATCCTGGTTCGTCAGAGAGTTCAATCACGCCTTTCCCTTTTATGTCTATGCCGCGTTCTGCGGTGCGCTTGTGGCGCTGGTGCTGACCCTCGTGCCCGAAACCAAAGGCCGCTCGCTGGAGGAGATTGAGCAAAGCTGGGCCCGCAAGCGGTAACAGAGGCAACAGAGGGTGGGGCTGAGCTGTCCACCCTCCGCGGTAGCTGCTACGGAGGACGGGCCGCTCAGCCCTAATTTCGGCCCCCCTCAACTCGTCCGCTTTTAACCACGCCCGGATTTGTATGTTCGGCTTTGCTTTGGTTCGAAGAACAGGGGGCAAAATGGTAGGGCGCGCTCTCCGAGCGCGCCTCTGGAGGTTGAACATTTTTGGAGAGCCAGTTGGCGTGAATTGGTCCAAATTGGATCGACCAACGACGAATCCAAATGCGGCTGGCGCGCCGAAACAATCCTGAAAGGATTGTAATCACTCAGCCCAAGGTTGCGAGGAACGAGCTACCTTGGGGCATAGCCCCAATTGGATCATCAACTCTGAAAGAGTTGAATTGAATGGTCACGTCGCAGGGCAGGAGGAACCCCATCGCCGAGTTTCATTTCAAGAGGAGTTTCGTGAACTCTTGCGGCGCTACTGTCACCGGGCGGTTGAAAACTAGCACCTGTGGGCACTTCAAAACGGCCATTCAGGCAAGGGCCATTCCATTTCTTCATTTCTGCCGGCGCGGTGTTCCAAGCAAAGCGCCGTACTGCTGACCACCAACGAGCCTTCTAAATATTGGCCGGAAACCATCGAAGCCAATGATGTTCTGGAACTCGTCAAGAAAATGGGGTCAGTCCTAGCCTGGATTTCCACGGAACGGAATTGAGCTAACGCGCGGCACCTTTTTGCCAAAGCCTCGCCGTTTCTGCTCTGGCCTTTCGTTTGAAAGGAACAAAGCCAGTCGGTGTCCTTTCAGTTGCCC
>JBKQWF010000121.1:0-33982 GCA_052139695.1 Limisphaerales bacterium | reverse complement strand
ATGGTCCTGCCGGCTCGGGTAAACAAATCATGCCAGCAGCTTGGCAGTCGCCCGCCGATTTGTCCAGCTAATAGGTGCAAATAGCTTATTACAAGCTACTTACGCACTAAATCGCCGAAGCCTTGCTGGCGGGGGCGATAAAGCGTTTAGGGGCCAACACGAATTTCATTGAAAAGATCAAGGGGCAATTCCTGGCCGACGCCGGACCGGAAGCAAATCAGCAATTCAACGACATGCTGAGTGGCGTGCTGTCCGGCAAGATTGATATGACCAGCTTGCGCGCCCAGGCGAAGTCGGCGGCGGACCAGTTGCGGGCCTATCAGAAGGAATTGGGCCCGGATGCAAGCGATACGTTCAACTCCTACCTGGCCATCTTGGATAGCTTTTTGAAGGAGACCAAGTAGGGTCGTCGGGTATAGTGGCGCGAATGTTCCACGGCCTCCTCAATCGGCGTGGCCGGAACGGCGCCTGTCCAGACCTTGAATTCGCCGCGTTTGACGACGCGGCCGGAAGCGTCGGCTTCCATCCAAAACAATGCGCCCCGGCGTCGCGGAGACCAACGGTCGCTGTCAGCCTTCGACGATGTGCGGCCAAGCCCCTTTGATGCTGCCGAAGTGGCGTGTGAGTTTCGGGAACTCCGGTGCGGCGGGATCGGGGCACACAGGCTTGCCGGTGCGATCTAAATAGAGGCAGCCTACTTCGCCGAGCGGAAGCCTGGCAATCAGTTCGAGAGCCGCGGAGGAGGCTTCCAGCCATCGTTCCTTTAGTTGAGCCAGGGTGACGGGCTCCGACAGTGTCAGATCGGCGAGGTCCTCGGGCCGATACACCGCGTGACGCCCCCCCCAGCGGATGATGGCTTCCGGCGAAAGGCCAGGGTCTTTGCCCGTCCCGGCCCAGGCCAGCGCCCCCAAATGGAGGTGCCTCTTATGCAGATCCAGAACATCAACCCAGTCCCGGACCTCGGCACGCCCCGCGAAGGCCAGAACCTTGTTCACCGCCACGTCCCAAAAATTCAATCGCCAGCCCAATTCCGGGTCCGGCTCGACCTGAAAAAAGCGAAAGGCGCTGTCGAATACCCACTCGATCTTGGTCTGGTTCCCTCCGCGACGGACCTGAGCGCGGCAAAATGTGTCATGCCGCCGGTCCGTCTCGACGATTTCGAAACCGGTTGTCCTCAGTGTGGCGATGTCGCGATCGGCGGACTGGACGAGGCTCTCGATGGTGTCGTGAAAAACGTCCACGTCCTTGGAAGTGCGCGGGGAAGAGGGGTTCTGATTCAGGACCGTCGCCCCGCCCACGAAGCTGTCGGGATTCCGATTCCCGGCGAGCAGCCGCATCACTTCCCGCTCGAAGGCCCCTAGCGGCATAATTCGGCGGCGACCTGGTAGCCCGCCAGTCCCCCATGTTGGCGAAGACCCCGGATGACAAACGCGATCTTGTCCTCGGTGATCTCCGCGTCTTCGCGGTATGACCAGAAGCATTGCGCGTAGAAATCCCGAAACGCCTTCCTGGCCAGATCAAGCCGGCGCTGGCGGTCGGCAGTGTCACGCAAAGATTGGTCTGTTTCAGGCACGAGGCAATAATGCTTGAATTGGCCGCCCGCGGCAAGTCCCAAAACCTATTGACAGGTGCGATTCTCGACTGGTTTTGTCAATGTCTCTCATTCCAAAATTTCCCTGCTTTCCTCTTTGGCTTATTTCACTTCCGGCGATTTGGATTGGGATATCTGCGGCGTGTCGGGCAGTTCCGCTCCCTCCATAAATCCGATGAACATCTCATCAAAGGATTGATCCCCCCAGCCAATGCGTTTTGCCGGCGCCGGATTGTTGGGGTTTTGCGCGGAATTATCGAAGCCGCCGCTGCAGAGAATCCAGCTTCCCGCCGGCAGCGTTTTCGGAGTGGCAAACCGATAGCCGGTTTGCCAGTTGAAATCGTAGTGGGGCACCGAAAGCAGCGTCTCCCGCTTGCCGTTGGGATAGAGCACCTCGTAACGCATCCAGGACCCGCGCAAATGCATGTGCGGAGCCATCGAGTAAAGCACTGACCGGCGCGGGACCGGCAGAATGGCGAAGGTTTCCGCGTCACTGTCGCCCGGCGGGATGGAAAAATCCGTGTTGTACGCTCCGTAATTCCCCAGGGTGAGTTTCGGCGGCTGACCGAGTTTATAAATGCCGATCTCCGTCTCGTCCGTTTGGGCGCTGCCGGTCGTGGTATAATGCAATTCCAAATCGAGTGTTGAGCCCTTGGGCAACAAGCGTCCGGTGCCTTCCGGAAAGCGCCCTGCTTCGATGCCCGGAGCCCAGCCTTGCAACCACACGCCGCGACCTGAGCCGTCATCGCCGCTTTCGGGATACTTCACCCGCACGATGCAATGATGGAGGACCTTTCGATTGCCGGGATGGACCGCCACCGCGCCCACCCAAGTGTCTTCCGCGACGGGAGCTTTTACCTCGATGTGCCTGTATTCGAGAACTCCAGTTGCCGGAATTTCCTCGGGATGCGGCAGCTTGACCACAATATCCGGCTCACCCAAAGGCCAGACAGGGGCTTCGGCAACCTTCACCGCCGGCAAAGGGTCCTCGCCTTCGCCCCGTTGCGCGCCTTGCTCGATCCACGCCAGCAGCGTGCGCGTCTCCTCCTGCGTCATCGTCCGCTCGCCGACGAAATGTCCAAATTCCGTGTCCGCGGACCACGGCGGCATCCGCCGGCTCAAAACCACTTCCTGGATCATGTCGGCCTTCGATTTCACCTTCTGGTAATTGGACATCGCGAACGGGCCGATATTCCCGGGGCTATGGCAAGACAGACAATGCTTCTCCAAAATCGGCGCGACATCGCGCGCGAAGGAAATCCCCTTGTCCTTCAGCTTGGCGTCATAACCAATCAGGCAGCCGCGCGCCTGGGTGACCGCCTGCGCCACCGGCTGGCCGGCCAGAAATTCGCTGAGGGCATTCTCCAAATACTTCTCACTCGCTTCGCTCTTGGAGGCCCCTTCGGTCAATTGGTCATCCACCGCTCCATGATAAATGACATGCCCATCTGCCCCCGCGATGGCCACAACGGTGGCGGTGCGCGTGACGCCGAGCAAATGCGCCACGCCTTGTGTGTCATCCCGCAGGAACGGAAACGCCGTGGCGACTCCAAGCTCAATCGCCTCCTTGCGAATGCTCCCGCGATCGTCGCTGGGATTCGGGTCCACCACCCAGAAAACCGCGTCGCTCTCCGCGAATTTCTCCCGCAGCGCTTTGAGTTTGTGCAGTGATTGCCGCGCGACCGGACAGCCGTTTTCCGTAAAGAACAGCACCACCACGCGCGCCGCCGCGCGGTGGAACTCATAATAACGGCCTCGGATGTCCAGCATGGCGAAGTTAGGCGCCTCATCCGGCCAGGTCGCGGCCTGGCTGGCCGGCGGCGAGATCAATGGCCCCGCTCCCAGGAGGAAAAGCGGCAACATTCCCCGGACGATCCTTCGCGGGAACACGGTTAAAACAGCAAATAAGTTCATGAGACAACTCTAAAGCAAATTAATGAATTAAGTTGGAAATGCCAACCTAAGTCAAAGGAAACAGCCAAATGATCTTAGCGGCTTTCCGGGGAGCGCGGTCGTCTCGACCGCTTCCGTCGGCGTCCCGCCGACGGAATTCTTCCCTTGGCTGATCTTGTTATTTGCATAAGTCTGCCCTATTACCATTCGACCCACATTTCCCACATCTGGTCATTATTGCGCAAATGTGGCTTTTCTGGTAAACTCCGTAAAGTTGAGTTTATCGGGAGAATTCTTATGCGTCGCATTTCCATCGACGTAACGTTTGAGGAACACAAAAAACTCAAGGCGATGGCAGCCTTGCGCGGCAAGTCCATCAAGGATTATGTCCTCGAGCGCACGCTCGGTGGGGCTGGGGACACGAGCGAAGCGGACGCCTTAAAATAACTCGAAGCGCTCCTGGATGAACGCATCCGTAGCGCGCAAAACGGCTCAGTCAGCCGGCGAACGGTTGGGGAGATTTGCGATGCTGTGCAAAATGAGACAGCAATAGAGCATTCTGTAGCCAGTCTGTTGCCCCCCTGTAGCCGGTTTTGTAGCGGGTTAAATGCCTGACCATCAACGGTGTAGCGGGTGTAGCGATTTTCCAGAGCTCACACATTTATTACTATTGGAACGATGGTTCCATTAAGAACAGAATGGGCGGTGCCGCCTGCACCTTTACACGCATCTTGCTCGAGCACGCACTTTCTAGCGCCGTAGGCGCGGCCTATTTGTAGGGCTGCAATCCAACACAATACAAAGCCCCAGGGGGGCGGCATATTCCGACTATGTCTTCTACGGATCTGGGAATCGATTCCTCGCCGGGTCCTACAAGTATTCCCGCCTACGGCGCAGGCGGATGGGCACCCATCAGAGGGCTCGTCGGAAATGCGTGTAAGGTGCATCCAGGCGCCTGCGTCGTCCCGCCAATTTTGGTCGCCCTATACCTTTAATCGTGCCTGCCGCCCCCACCCTGACTTGCTTCCGGGGGCGGAAGTCTTTAACGTTCCCCATACATGAAGAATGGCGCGAAGAAACGGCTGGGCTTGCTCTCGGAACGGGGGTCCTCAACTCTCGTCGCGCCGCGCCGGCGTGTCGCGGCCGGCGGGCGCCCCCCCGCCGTCGCCGCCGAAATCCCGTCCATGCCGCCGGGAACCGCGCTCACGACTTTGGAGAATGGCCTGGTCATCATCACCCGCGAAGACCATAGCGCGCCGGTCGTCTCCGCGCAGGCGTGGTGTCAGACCGGCAGCATATCAGAAGGCAAATGGCTCGGAGCCGGACTTTCCCATGTGCTCGAACACATGCTTTTCAAGGGCACGACCACGCGTCCCGGCAGCCGCATCGACCAGGAAGTGCAATCGGCGGGCGGTTACATGAATGCGTTCACTTCCTTTGATCGCACCGTCTATCATATCAACGTTCCCAACACCGGCGCCACGGTTGCCATTGATATCCTCTGCGACATCATGCAAAACGCCAGTTTGCCGCCGGAGGAATTGAACAAGGAGCTGGACGTCATCCGCCGCGAGATGGACATGAACCAGGACGATCCCGGACGCCGCGCCGGGCGGCGCTTGTTTGAATGCGCTTTTACCAAGAGTCCGTATCGCTTCACCATCATCGGTTATCCGGATATTTTTGACACTCTCAAACCGGAGGACATTCTCGCTTATTACCGTGAAAAATATGTCCCGAACAACCTGTTCTTCGTCGTGGCCGGCGACATGAAGAAGGACGAGGTGGTGGCGCAAATTCGCACCGCCTTTGCCCAGAGCAAAGGCAAAGCCTTGCCGCTCCAGGTGCTGCCCCGCGAACCGCGTCAGACCGCTCCCCGCGAAATCGTCGAGGAAGGCCCCATCGAGCTGGCCTATTTCCATTTTGCCTGGCACATCCCGGACGTGCGGCATCCCGATACTCCGGCCCTGGATGTTCTGGCCGCGCTTCTGGGCAGCGGGCGCAGTTCCCGGTTGTTCCGCGAAGTTCGCGAAAAACAGCAGTTGGTCACCTCCGCCGATGCCTGGACTTATAGCCCTGGCGAACAGGGGCTGTTTGGCATGAGCGGCGTGACGACGGGCGATAAGTTTGTCCCCGCGCGCGACGCTCTCCTGGCCGAGATCCAGCGCATCCAGGAAAAGCCCGTGGCGCCCGCGGAACTGGCCAAGGTCATCAAGCAATTCGTCGCCTTCACCCTGGCCACGCGCAAGACCGTGCAGGGCCAGGCGCAGGACCTGGGCGGCAATTGGATGACGGCTGGGGACTTGAATTTTTCCGAGCGTTATCTTGCGGCCGCCCGCCGCGTCACTCCCGCCAGCCTGCAACGTGTGGCGCGGGAGTATTTGACGCCTGCCAACCGCACCTTGTATGCGTTGCTGCCCACCGGCGCGGCTCCCAAGGCGGTGGAAACCGTGGGAGTTTCCAAGGAATCCGCCGTGCGCAAGATGGTTCTTCCCAACGGCCTGCGCTTGCTGGTTAAGGAAGACCATCGGCTGCCATTTGTCGAATTGCGCTCTGTTTTCCAGGGCGGCGTGCTGGCCGAAGCGGCGGCCAACAATGGCTTGACGCAATTGATGTCGAAAATGCTGTTGCAAGGCACCCATCGCCGCAGCGCGGAGCGCATCGCGGTGACCATTGAATCCGTGGGCGGCAGTATCGACACTTTTTCCGGCAATAACAGTTTTGGCCTCAGCGCCGAAATCCTGAGCAGCGACTTCAAAACCGGGCTGGACGTTTTTTCAGATGTGCTGCTCAATCCGTCTTTTCCTGAGGAAGCGTTTCGACGGGAGCGGGCCATTCAAATTGATCTCATCCGCTCGCAACGGGACCAGTTGCTCCAATCGTGCAACCAGGCCATGCGGCGGGGCCTTTTCGGCGATCAAGGCTATGGTTTGGATCCGATGGGCCTCGAAAGCAGCATGAACGCGCTGCGCCGCGAAGATGTTTCTGGCTTTTATGCCAAAATGGGCGTTCCCAACAATGCCGTGCTCGCCATTTTTGGCGATGTCCAGACCGGGGAAATCGAGGCAGCCGTGCAACGCGCTTTGGGCCGATGGGCCCCAGGAGCGTCCGCCGCTCCGCCTCAAACCGCCGCCTTGCCGCTGACCGACATCAGGCGCATTACCGAAATCCGCGACAAAAAGCAGGCCGTCATTATCGTGGGCTTCCCTGGGCTGAGCATTTATGACCCGGACCGTTACGCCCTGGAACTATTGCAGGAAGGTTGCAGTGACCTTGGTTCCCGTCTTTTCCTTCGCGTGCGGGAGAAATTAGGCCTGGCTTACTACGTCGGCGCGCAGAACTTTCTCGGATTGAGCCCCGGCTATTTCGCCTTTTACGTCGGCACCGCGCCGGAGAAATTGGCCGAAGTTGAGCGGGAATTGTTCCTCGAAACCGACTTGCTGCGCGCGGAAGGCTTCAGCGCCGAGGAATTGGAGCGGTGCAAAGCCAAGGTCATCGGCCAGAAAAAAATCGCCCGGCAAGACCTTGGCGGATTGGCGGTGACCATGGCCCTGGACGAGCTCTACGGCGTCGGCTACGGCCACATTGACACCGAAGACGCGCTCTACGAAGCCGTCGGCCTGGAAGAGATCAAGGCCGTGGCAAAAAAGTATTTGACTCCAGGCCGCGCCATTGTTTCCGTTATCCGCCCGCCAGAGTGATCTTTTTTTCTGTTATGAAAATCCCTCCCGCCATTCGTGTCCTCTTCACGGTCGCCGCCGCCGCTTCGGTGATGATCGCTGCGGTTGCCGCCGCCGCTGAATTGCCCGCGCGCGAATTCCCCCATCCCGACCGCATCCGCTATGACAGCCATTGCCTGACGATTGACGGCAAGGACGTATTTATTTACAGCGGCGCTTTTCACTATTTTCGCTGCCCGAAAGAACTGTGGCGCGATCGTTTTCGCACGATCAAAGAAGCCGGCTTTAACACGGTGGAGACGTACGTGGCCTGGAACTGGCACGAGCGGCAAATGCCCTCCGGGTTGAACGATTTTTCCAAGATAAACCTGACCGACCTGGACGTTTGGTTGACAACGGCGGAGGAATTTGGGTTGTATGTCATTATCCGGCCCGGTCCTTACATTTGCGCGGAATGGGACACCGGCGGCTATCCGCAATGGCTGCTGACCAAGAAGCCCAAAGAGCCGCTCCGCGACAGAGCGTGGCTGCGGACGGATGATCCGGTCTATCTCGACTGGTGCCGGCACTGGTACCAAGCCGTTTGCCCGGTCATCGCCCGCCATCAACTCACGCGCCAGGCGCCGGGCCGGACGGGCATCATTCTCTTCCAGTTGGAAAATGAATATGACTACGCCGCGCTGCCTGCCGACATCATGCTCAATCAAGTGAAGGCGCTGGCCACGGTGGCGCGCGCCCAGGGAATCGATATTCCACTGTTTACCTGCTGGACGCATCCGGTGCGGGGCGATGCCGATCCGTTGATTCGGCAGGTCTTTGATTCCTGCAACTTTTACCCGCGCTGGGACGTCAATGGAATCGCCGGCGACATCAAGAAGTTGCGCCGCGAGCAGCCAGACGCCCCGCTCATGACGACGGAACTGCAGGGAGGCTGGTTCTCCCAGGTAGGCGGAGCATTGAGCGAAAATCAGGAAGGAGTGACCGCTTCGCAGATTAATAACCTGACGCTCTTTGCCATCCAAAATGGGGACACGCTGCTCAATTACTACATGCTTTTCGGCGGGACCAATCCGGGGGATTGGGGCGCGCGTGACCTCACCACCAGTTACGATTATAACGCCCCCATTCGTGAATGGGGCGGTGTCGGCGAGCGCTATCAACGCGTCCGTGCCTTGGCCGCCATGCTGCGCGACCATGGCGCCAGGCTCGCCCGCTCCGAAACCGTCGATTGCGAAGTAAACGTGCCACAAAGCGACGTGACGGTCGCGGAGCGCCGCGCCCCGGACGGCGCCCGCTATTTCTTTGTCCGCACGTCGCAGCATGAGCAACCGCGCGACGGCACCGCCCGCCTTACGGAAAAAGACGCCAGCCAGCATTGGGCCGCTTCGTTCCAATATCATTTGGAACCGTTTGGCGCGGCAGTCCTTTATCTGCCGCCGGGCGTGGAAGACACTGGCGCGGGCGAGTGGTTGCCCAAGCCGGCCCCGGCAATGGAACGACCGAACGATTTGCCCGGCGCCGTGACCATCACGACCGCGCGCACCCGCACCGATCCCGGCCCGGCGCGCTGGAAGCCCGTCGTGCCGCAACAGGACCTGGCCGATGCCGGAATTTACGACAGCGGTTTTGTTTTTTATCGGACAGAGATTTCCAACGCCATTTCGACCAACCTGATGGCGGGATACACGGCGGGCGACGACGTTGTCGCCAGCGTGAACGGCGCGGTGGTGACGCGGGCCGCGGGATCGTCCAGCCGCTCCACGTTCCTTTTGCCGCCGGGCCGAAGCGAAGTTCGCCTGCTCTACGAAAACCGGGGCCATCCCAACGGCGGCGCGGGCATGGAAGCTCCTACGGGAATTCTGGAATTGCAGATGACAGCCGGAAGGGCAGGGGCCGGAAGACCGATCTCCGGCTGGCGAATGCGTGAGGTCGAAAGCATCAAAGACCGGCCCGAAGTCAGCCCTGAATTCAAGGATGACGACTGGGCGGCCGTGGCGGTGGAAAACGTCGAGGCGAACAATCTTCCGGCGGGGAGCAACGCCGTTTTCCGCGCTGGAATTGATTTGACTGAAGCTGACCTCA
Organism: Limisphaerales bacterium; assembly: GCA_052139695.1. GTDB lineage: Bacteria > Verrucomicrobiota > Verrucomicrobiia > Limisphaerales > Palsa-1400 > PLGF01. The sequence continues at coordinate 24,736 of JBKQWF010000121.1, read as the reverse complement.
AGGAGGGAAAGAAGGTCCTGAATCTCGGGCGGGTCGATGACTTGGGCTGGGTGTATGTGAACGGCAAAAGCGTCGGCCATACGACCGATTGGTCGCGCTCGTATTCATTTGACGTCACCAGCCAATTACATCCCGGCCGCAACGTCATTGCGGTCATCGTCCAGAACCTCGACGGAGCGGGCGGATTAGGCGCGCCGCTGATGGCGGAAGAATCCGATAGCACGCCGGTGGCAGGGGCATCCTTCGGGCGACCAGCCGGCGTGGAACAGAAATGGTGGCGAAGCGGTCTCAACGACAAAAGATGGACTTCCATAAGCCTTGGTGACGCGGCTTCAAGCGCCGGCCAGCCCAATGCGGCGCTGACATGGTATCGGATGAATTTTGAGGTGCCGGCAGTGAAGCCCGATGTTTGGGTCCCATGGCGATTGCGCCTAAAAGCGAACGGCAATGGTTTTCTGTATCTTAACGGCCACGAGTTGGGCCGTTACTGGCAAGCTGGGCCGCAGCACGACTTTTTCCTTCCTGAATGCTGGATGAAATTCGGCGGCAAAGGAGCCAATGTTTTGACCGTCAGCTTGCGTCCTGGCGACAAAGGGGCCGCCATTCTCTCCGCCACCGTCGAACCCTACGCCGAATTCGCGGAAAAACGGTAAGCGGACGCTGGGAAAGGCAGGGTCGCCTCGCCGAGGCGGCCGCTTCCGCGAGAAACGCACGCGGACGGTGCCGTGCATGGAGTGACGCGCCCTGCCTTCCTGATTTCACGCAAAAGATTTCAAAGCTTTTGCGCTGCTCGTCTGTCAACTTGCACAGAATAAGCTCGATGGAAAGAAAGTTTGAAACGATGCGCACTTCGCTCTCGAAGCAGGGAAACCGATGGTTCCGGCAAGAGGCCCCGGCCTTCACCTTGGCCGAATTGCTGACCGTCATCGCGGTCATTGCCGTTCTTGCCGCTCTGCTCGTGCCGGCTTTAGCCGCCGCCAAGGTGACCGCCCAAAGCGGCGCTTGTAAGAACCTGCTGCGCCAGGTCGGCCTTGGATTGAAAATGTATGCATCCGATTACGGCTGGTATCCACCTTTGGCGGAAAGGGGTAATGATGCACTGTGTTTTGACCGGTTGTATCCATATTACCCTGTCGCTTGGACGAATGTCTCGTGGAACTGTCCGGTGTACATCGCCCACAACGGCATCCTTTCACGGCAATTGGTGGAAAACGAATCCATGGGGGTGAGCTATTCCTACAATTGGCTCGGCATCGGTTCGGGCGGACGGAACACGCCTCCGCTGGGGTTGGGGCATTTGCCGAAAAACTCCGCCAAGGAATTAGCGGTGGCCGCCCCCAGCCAGATGTATGCGGTCCCTGACGCCCGCTGCATTCTGATGCAGTCATCGCTGGGAATGGCTGGCTGTATCAAAATGACGCCCTACAAATTGGAAGGCGAAACCGCCGCGCCGCATCGGGATGGTTTGAACATGCTTTTCGTCGATGGCCATGTGGCCTGGATCAAACGAAACGACTTTTTATATCCGCCGCGCACCGCGTCCGAGTGGAACATCGACAATCAACCGCACCAGGAACTTTGGGCCCCCATCAGCCAATGGGCCGTTACGGAATAAAATGCCCAGATTCACGCCCCAGCACTGGCGAAGGTTGGAGGCGGTATTTCTTGCCGCGGGTTTTCGATTTGACAGGCAAGAAGGCAGTCACCGTAAACACACTCTCAGTGTTCCGCTGACTTGGGAAGCAGCGTCACATCCGTGATCTCCATTTTGGCGTAGCAGTCTTTGCGGACGCAACGCAGCGTGAAAACCTGCCCTTTGCGAACCGTCTCGCCACGGAGAAATTGAAAGTAGTTTTTCTCGTCATAGGGCTTCCCGTCGTTGACCGTACGAATATCCTCGAAGCGCGCTTTTCCCGCGTGCAAGCCATTTGGGTGCGTCCCTGAGTCGAAAAGCCAGAAAATCGGAGCGCCGGCATTGGAGGCCTCCAACTCGGCCACTTTTTCTTTGCTGATATACTGGCTCACGCCGTGCCAATCGGCCATTAACATGAAGTCGCTTCCGAAGTATTGGGGCACTTCAGCTCCGCGCGACAAAAGGAAGCGACCGTGTTCGACGCTGAAATAGGCCTCACCCGTCCGGACGGCCTCGCCCGTCAATTCGCGCGAGCCTTCCTTGCATTGGAAAGCCCACCGTATGCCGACGGTCGTCACCGCCTTTAGCGAAATGTCCTTTTGCAATGCCTGACCGGCGGCAAAGGTCATTTCGTCCTGAAATTCCCCACCCGGCGCCTCCCCGCGCACGAGGAATGTTCCGGGGGTGATCCGCGCAAGCTCGAAATGTCCCTGGCCGTCGGCGCGCGTCACGTCCCAATCGCACACACGCACGATGGCGTTGGGTATCGCATGGCCATCCGGGCCCAGCACTCTTCCGGTGAAGGAAGCGGCATCTTTGTCGGAGAGTGGTTCCAGCGCGAACTCACGCACAGCGCCGGCGCTTTTCTCGTCCACCCCGATCTCCTCGTTGATCGCTTTGCAGCCCGGAGCAAGGATCCGCAGAGGTGCTGTTTTCGCCTCACGCGGCGCTTGGAAAAGAAGCAGCCCCGAGTCCGGCACTGGATGATCGTAATCAGCCGTGACCTGTACGTCCATTGGCTTGACGCCTGGCGGCAGACGCAGTTTGGCCACCAAAAAATTCCTTTGGCGCAAGGCGTCCTCTCTGGCCGGAGCCAAGTACTTGAGCAATCCGTCCGCGTCGCCGCTGTTGATCAAGCTTTCGATCTTGTTGTAGTCCGGTTTAAACGCCTTGGCCAGAAGTGACTCCATGTCTTTGGTCAAAGGCAGCTTGGCCACCTTGCGCGCGGCGATGACGTGCCGCAGGAAGGGGCCTGGCGGTTCGTATCCGGTCGTACGCTCCAAAACCTCTTCGCTCGAGGAATCCAAAAACACCAGCGTCGGGTAGCCGCCCGCTTTGAATCTGTCGTTGAGATTCGTGTCTTCGTAGGCCTTGACCCAAACGAACTCCTGCAATCCGGAGAGGATGGACGGGGAGGGCAATGTCTGGCTTTCCAGCAGCTTGCAGGGGCCGCACCAAGTTGCCGTCAGCATCAGGAAAAGGGGGCGCTTTTCCGCTTTTGCTTTGGCCAGCGCGCCGGCGAAGTCCTTTTCCCAGGGCAGCGGCGGTTCGGCCGTGGCTGGGGTTGAGGATAACAGGGTGAAAATGAGCAATCCGACATGAAGAGGCAGTGCTTTCATTTTAATCCTTTGCTTGCAGGGATTCGGCGAGGCTGTCGGCGCGGCTTTCGCCTTTGAGGTGGCTTGTAACGGTCCACATATTCATTTGATTGAAGCGCACGCCGAACTTGCGTCGTTTGCCATCGACCATGCGGAGATCTAGCTGCAAATCGCCCTGCTGATCATGCACAAAAGTGAAGGGCACGGTCCCGTGAACCTGTTGAATCCCGGCCGCATCCTGCACCGTTCCTGAAACTTCCGCGCCGGAATCGCCGTTCACGTCAAATGAGACCGGGTTTTTCATCGCTTCGAGGCTGGCTCGTGGCAAGTTTAGCGGGACAAGGTCCTGATCGTTCAAGTCGAATTTGAACGTAGCTTCGGGGAAAGTGGCGTTGTACTGGCTGAATTGATATTCGCACATCACTACCTCCGGGGCTATTTGCGGAAAGCCGGTGTTCAAGAGCTGAATTCGCTCCGGCAATTGATTGCTGGGATTGAGCCACACGCGGAGAATTTCCTCCGAGCCGGGGATGCTGCGGTTGGGCCGCCGAACCTCTCCCACCCAAAGCCCCGACGCTTGGTCCAGCGTTGCGTCCGACATTTGCGGTGTTTGGATTCCCTGCAACGGAGCAGAGGCGAACCCGGTCAGAGGTTGGAGCATTGCCAAAATGGTGTCGGGGCAACTGACAAGCCTTAGGGCCCGGGCACCCGTCTCATGATTGACCGTCAAAATGCGGTTGCCCTGCTGCCAGACGTCTTCTTCCGGCGAAACCGTCCGCAAAAGCGCGCGGGCCGGGTTTTGCGGATCGACTTGAAACCAATGATCCGAAATGACCAAGGGATTTTCCGGGTGGTCGCTAGTGGAAAAATTCGGATAGAGGTTGACCGGTTTGCCCTTGTCAACCATGACGGAACGAACCGGCCCGCTACGGTAACGCTCCACCACGCGGCAGGACCTCATGCGCCCCAGTTCCTGCAATGAACTGGCCAGGGTCCGCGTTGTGGAAAACCCCCAGGTAAGGGCGATGACAACCGCCACCGCCGCCGTGCCCGCTAGGCCGGCCAGCGGCACCCAAATCTTTTTCCACCGTCGCCAAAGGCTCTCAGGCGCTGCTGGTGCCGTGGTGCGATTCAGTTTGATCTGTTGTTCCAGCGCGGCAAGAAGGTCCGCCGGCGGTTCCGGGCGGGGCGCGCGTTTGAGGATCGTTTCTAAATCAGGTGTGGTCTTCATAGTATGCTTTGATTCGTTTGAGGTTTTTGGAGATGGCGGCGCAATTCGTCCAAAGCGCCGCGCAGGCGATATTTCAAGGTGCTGCCGGGCAGGGCAAGGACCCCGGCTGTTTCCGCCAGGGAAAGGCCCTGATAGTAATGCAAATGGATGATCTGGCGTTCGTCCTCGGCCAATTTGTCCACCGCCGCATAGACCCGCCGCGCGGCTTCGACATCCGCCGCCTGCTCAAACGGACTGGCGCCGTCCGCTGGCACGGCTTCCCACCAGGAGTCTGTCTGTTCATTGGCGGGATGGGTTTGCCGCAACCAATCGACAAACGTGCAATAAGCAATGCGGTGCATCCAGGCGCTGACCGAAGATTCCCCGCGGAAGCGGGAGAGGGATTGCCAGACTTTGACAAAGGTGACTTGACAGAGATCAGCCGCGTCCGTATCGTTCCCAGCCAAGCGGCGCAGGTAGGCAAAAATGAGCTTGTAATGCCCCCGCACCAGTTCGGCGGCGGCTTCCGTTTCTCCTTTGGCGGCGCGCTCGCACCACAATCTGGCCTGGGGGTCTGAAATCATATCGTCACAAGTGTAGTCGGAAAAACCCCGTTCCCTGGACAAGTTTTTCTTCGTAAGCCGGGCTTTGGTTGCAAATGGACTTAGACTAGGCTCCTGCGAAACGCCTGCATGGAGTGCGTTTTGCAGCCCACTGTTCAGCCGGAACGATGCAGTTTAAAATGGGAGCGCGAACCGTCCCGGTCGCTTCCAGCTGGCGTCCCGCCGACTGGCGCCGGAGCCAGAACCCAGAACCCAGAACCCCTCGTTTCATGGTGGGCCATCTCCCGCCGCTGATGCCTTCGGCGAGAAGCCGAAAGCGGCGGGCGAGGACGCCCGCGATCCCCGAGCCATTTCCAGTGCCAGGGCGTTGCTTCGCCGCGCGGGATTTACACCGGGGATTTTGGATAATTGGCGGCGTCGGTTACGTCTTTGGCAATTTGCGCTTGCAAGGCATTGCGGGAGGAGAAGCGGTGTTCGTCGCGCAGTTTTCTGAGAAGGATCAGCTCCAACTCCTGGCCGTAAATGTCGCGGTCAAAGGCCAGAAGATGGGCTTCGACCAGAAGTTGTGGAACAGGCGAGACGGTGGGACGATGGCCAATGTTCACGGCAGCGCGGAAATGCTCCTGGCCAAGGAGGGCGTCCGCCACATAAACACCCGTGGGCGGAACCGCCAAGCCGGCGATCTGCAAATTCGCAGTGGGGAATCCAAGCTGCCGCCCCAAGCGCATACCTTGGATGACGGGCCCGCGGAGAGAATAGGTGCGGCCCAGCATGCCGCTCGCGGCCTCCAACGCGCCGGCGCGGATGGCCTCGCGGATGCGCGTGCTGCTGACGGGGCGGCTGTCCACCACCACGTCGGGCAGGGCGTGGACCTCAAAGCCCAGCTCGGCGCCGAGGCGGCGCAGCAAGGGGACATCGCCCGATCGTTTGCAGCCGAACATAAAGGTGTCGCCGACGCAGATGCTTTTTATCGGACTAAAGTCCCGGGCCAGGTCGCGGACAAATTGCCCGCCGGGGATCTGGCTGAAGGCTTTGTCAAATCGAATCACATAAGTGGCGCTCACGCCCAAGGCCGCAAGCACTTCCAGCTTCTTGGAGAGCGGGTAGATCAACGGCGGCACATTGGCCGGGGCGACGATGGCGTTCGGGTGGCGGTCAAACGTCACCACCACGGACAAGGCTTCCTGGCGGTCGGCGTCGCCGAGGGTCTGGCGGAGCACTTCCTGGTGCCCGAGGTGGACGCCGTCAAAAACGCCAATGGCCGCGCAGACGGGGCGCGAATTGGCGGAGAGTTCGGCGGGGGCGGACAGGACCTTCATCGGGCGGGCAGGCTGGCCTGAGTCAATTGCAAAAATGGAATGACGCGCTTTTGCAAATCGCCGGAGGAGAGTTTGAGCGCTTCCTCGAAGGGCAGGGCGTCCTTTACCTCAAATTTGCCGGACTGCGTGCGGCGCAAGGTGGCCAAATGCGCGCCGCATCCCATTTTTTTGCCCAGTTCGTCGGCCAGGGCGCGGACATAAGTTCCCTTGGTGCAGGCGATGCGGAAGCGGCCCAGCGGTTCGGTGTAATTGGAAAAGCGGAAGCTGTACACATGGATCAGCCGGGCCTTGCGCTCGACCTCCATTCCCTTGCGCGCCATTTTATAGAGAGGGACTCCTTTAATCTTGACAGCCGAAACCATCGGCGGCGTCTGCATCAGGTCTCCCTGAAAGGCGGCGGCGGCTTCATTGAGCTCCTCCACCGTCATGGGAGGGACCGGCAGCGATGAAACCAATTCGCCGGCGGCGTCGAAACTGTCCGTGGCCTCTCCGAACTTGATCAAGCCCTCATAAACCTTGTCATCGGACATGAGCTTCTCGGAAAGCTTCGTGCCTTTGCCCAGGACGATGAGGAGCAAGCCGGTGGCGTTGGGATCGAGCGTGCCGCAATGGCCGGCTTTCTCCAGGCGAAACGCCCGGCGCAGGGCGTCCACCACGTCATGGGAAGTCGGGCCGGCGGGCTTGTCAATAAGAAGCGCGCCATCAAATGGATCGAATTCGCGCATAGAGTTAGCGGGCGGCGTCGATGGCTTTTCTGACGGCGGCGATGACCTTGCGCTGCACCGAGAGCGGCCGGCCGGCGATGCGCGCCCCCGCCGCGGCGGTGTGGCCGCCGCCGCCAAATTGCGCGGCAATTTCGTTGACGTTGATCCGGGCGGTTTTGGAACGGAGGCTGATGCGTGTCAGTTCCGGCTCCATTTCTTCGAAGACACACGCGATCACCACCGGTTCGATGGCCCGGATATGGTCGATCAGCCCCTCGGTGTCACTGCGGTTGGCGCCGGTGCGCGCGAAGTCGCTCTTCTTCAGCCAAAGATAGGCAATCTGGTCATGGTGTGTCAGATGAAAGTGATTATAAAGGTGCTTGAGCAGGCGGACGCGTGAGAGGGAATAGGACTCGTACACCTCTTTGGAAACCTTCTCCAGGTTCGCTCCCAAATTCACCAGTTCACCCGCCGTCTGGAAAGTGGACGGTTTGGTCGTTGGGTACTGAAACGAACCGGTATCCGTGGAAATGGCGGCGAAAAGGCAGTCGGCAATAACCGGCGTAATCGGCCAGCGGGCGGTTTGCAGGAGGCGGAAGATCAATTCGCCGGTCGAGGCTTCCATCGCGGAAACCCAGTTCAATTCGCCATAGCGCGCATTGCTCTCATGATGATCGATGTTGATGAGCGTTTTGCGCCTGGCCACGTGCGGTCCAACGCTGCCCAGGCGCTCAAAGGAAGCGCAATCCGTCGCGATCACGAGGTCAAATTCCCGTCCCGGAACCGGTTTTTGCAGAAGATTGTCCGGGTCCATGAACGCATATTTCTGCGGGACGACGTCCTCGTTCCAGCAAACCACGTCCTTGCCTAACTTGCGCAAGGCCAGCGTGACTCCGAGCTGCGAGCCGATGCAGTCGCCATCCGGGCGAACATGGCCGACGACGCAGACGGTCTGGCTCTGGTTAATCCTTTCGATGATCCGATCAATGATTTTCAAGGTTGGGTTCGTTTGGCGGAGACGGGGGTTCGAGTTCTTCCAGAATGCGCAGTACGCGGTTGCCGCGTTCCACCGAGTCGTCGAGCACAAAGCGCAATTGCGGAGTGTATTTAAGCACAATCGCCCGGCCAAGCAGGCTTTGAATTCGCTTGCGGTGGGTGGCGAGGGCTTCCATGGCCGTTTTTTTCTGCGCCGGCCCGCCCAGCACTCCGATATAGACGGTGGCGGTATGTAAATTAGGGGCCACCTCCACGTCGTTGACATTAATCAAACCGACTTCCGCGATGGGCAATTGTTGGCGCACGACTTCGCCAATCTGCCGCTTCAACATCTCCCGCACCCGTTCCAGTCTCAGGGACATACTTGCGTTCTCCAACTCACGTCAGTTTGGGGGCTACTTTTTCCGTGAGGAAACACTCGATCACGTCGCCGGCCTGCATTTCGTTAAATCCTTCGATGCGGATGCCGCATTCCATTCCGGCCCGCACCTCGTTGACGTCGTCCTGAAAGCGCCGCAAGGTCTGCACGACCCCTTCGTAAATGAGGCCCTTGCGCCGAAGAACGCGCGCCTTCCCGCGCACGATCCGGCCGCTGTTGACCACGCAGCCGGCGACGTTGCCTCCTTTGGACAAGGCAAAAATCTTGCGCACTTCGGCTGAACCGATGACGACTTCCTTGATGGTCGGTTCGAGCAGTCCGGCCATGGCTTCTTTCACTTCGTCGATCAGCTCGTAGATGATGGAATAGAGTTTGATCTGCACCCCTTCGCGTTTGGCCAGATCGGCAACGCCCACGTCAATCCGAGTGTGGAATCCCAGGATGATGCCGGAAGAAGCCGAAGAGAGCGAAACATCCGATTCGGTGATCGTGCCGACGGCGCTATGGATGATTTCCAGGGAAACCTGGTCCGCCTCTATTTTCTTGAGCGCTTCGACAATGGCTTCCACCGATCCTTGGGTGTCAGCCTTGACCACGAGCTTGAGAACTTTCGCCTGACTGGCATCCAGCGTGGCGAACAAGTTTTCCAGCGTGACTTTGGCCCGGGCCTCGTTGGATTGGGTGCGCGCTTCTTCCGCGCGTTGCTCGGCCAGGTCGCGAGCCGTCTTTTCATCTTCCAGCACGCTAAACTCCAACCCGGCCTCCGGCACGCCACTCAGACCCAGAATCCTCACAGCCACGGACGGACCGGCTTCCTTCTGCCGGGTGCCTTCCTCGCTGATTAAAGCGCGGACTTTGCCCCAGTAAGCGCCGCAGATGACGACATCGCCGACGCGCAAGGTGCCCTTGCGGACCAGGACGGTGGCGGTGGGACCGCCAGGTTCGAGGCCGGATTCAATGACATTTCCTTTGGCGCGGCGGTTGGGATTGGCCTTCAGTTCCAGCAAGTCGGCTTGCAGCAGGATCATTTCCAGCAGTTTATCGACCCCTTGTTTGGTCAAAGCCGAAACATCGACAAAGATGGTATCGCCGCCCCATTCGTCAGACACCAGGCCTTTTTCCTGGAGTTGCTGGCGGACTTTCATCGGGTTGGCGTTCGGGTGGTCGCACTTATTGACGGCAACAATGACCGGGGCCTTGGCAGCCTGCGCGTGGCTCAACGCTTCCAAGGTCTGCGGCATGACGCCGTCATTGGCCGCTACGACCAGCACAACGATGTCCGTCACCGTCGCCCCGCGGGCGCGCATGGCGCTAAAGGCCGCATGGCCGGGAGTGTCCAGGAAAGTGATTTGTTGCAACTCATTCTTGCGCTCAGGATGCGGAAAAGAAATGGTATAGGCGCCGATGTGCTGGGTAATGCCGCCGGCCTCGCCCGCCGCGACATTCGACTTGCGAATCACGTCAAGCAGCGTCGTTTTGCCGTGGTCAACATGTCCCATAATCGTGACGACAGGCGCCCGCGGCTTCATGTCTTCGGGCTTGTCCTCAATGTCCAACTCCACTTTGCGGACGGGCGTATGGGCGCCGGCGCCGCGCTCGCGTTTTTCCACTTCGAAGCGGAATCCATAAGTGGCGCAAATGCGTTGCGCCACGTCTTCCTCAATCGATTGATTGACATTGGCAAAAACGCCCACCTTCATCAAATCGGCGATGATTTGGAAAGGCTTGCGCTCCAATTGTTCGGCCAAGTCACGGACGATGATGGGCGGCTTGATGGTAATCATCTTCCCGGTGGCTGGCGGCACAAATTTTTCCGGCTTGGACGGTGCTGGCGCCGGCACCCCGGATCTTTGCGGCGGCCTTTGCGCTGGCCTTTGACCGGCCCCAGGGGCTCCAGGAGCGGGCGCGGAGGGTCCACGGCGAAGGTCGCCGCGCGCGGGAAAGCCAGGTCTGCCGCCACCGGGTTGGCCTCTCCCGGCATTTCTATCCGCCGGCTGGCGAGGCGCCGGTTTGGGAGGCAGTTGCACCCAGCCGACCTTCTCTCCAATTTTGGGAACGGGTGGAGGAGGGGGCGGCGCTGGGGGAGCAGGCGCGACAGGCGCAGCAATGGATACGGGCGGCGCCGGCGGCGGTGCCGGAACCGGCGGCGGCAGTTCCACCGGCAACGTAATTTCAAGCAAGGGCGCCGGTATCGGAACCGGCGGCGGGCCAAGGGGTGAGGTCGGCGGTGGCGCGACGGTCGCGGTGACCGTTTCCGCGGGGGGCAAGATAATATGAACCGGCGGCGCAATTGCCGTTTCTACCGGGGCAGGGGGCGGTCCTGGCGGTGGCATCGGCGGCGGCGCCACGGCGACAGGTTCGGCGACCGGCTCCGGTTCGGTAATCACGGTAATGGCCGGGCGGGTCTCAACGGGCTGTCGAACAACAGGAGCAACTTCGGGCGGAGGTGGCAGGGGGGAGGCGGGTACGCCGACCACATGCGGCGGAAACAACTTAATCAGCTCGTTTTCGAGAAATTCAGCGGTAATTTTGTCCAGGGAACTGGACGGGACTTTCGCCTGGGCAATACCCAGGTTTTTCGCCTTGGCCAGGACATCTTTGCTTTCGATGCCCAGCTTTTTTGCTAAATCGTAAATGCGAACAGGCATATTCTTCTGTCGGCCGACTGACCCGCAACGTTTTCATAGGATCAACATGCAGGCATGGTGGGCCATCCATTCATTTGGTCAAGGGACTTCTTTGTTCTCTGGCGCTGGCGCTGTTGCCGGCGCTGGTGCCGGTGCCGGTGCCGGTGCCGGTGCCGGTGCCGGTGCCGGTGCCGGTGCCGGTGTGCTCTCGCGCCGGATGGCCTCGGACTTGATTGCCGCCATAATGGCGGGAACCTGGTCCTTTATTTGTTCAATTTGCTCCAAATCACCGGCCTCTGCCTGCAGCAGAGCATCCACGGTTGAAAAGCCAGCCCGCACCAGCACGTCTGCCACTTCCGGTGTCAATCCCGGTATGGCGGCAGTCAGGCTCTTGGCCGCCTGCGCCACTTTTTGCTCAAAGCCGACCATGACCACCGCTTCCGGTTCAATATCGATCTGCCAGCCGGTCAATTTTGAGGTCAAACGCGCGTTTTGCCCCCGTTTGCCGATGGCCAGCGAAAGCTGGTCCTCCGCCACCATGATCTTGATCCGGCGCCGCGCTTCATCGACCAAAAAGGACTTCAATTGCGCCGGGGCCAGGGCGTTGGCAATGTACGTCTTAATGTTGGGGTCCCACTTAATGATATCGACCTTCTCATTATTCAACTCGCGCACAATGTTTTTCACACGCTGCCCGCGCAACCCGACGCAGGCGCCGACGGGATCGACTTTGGAATCACGCGTATGCACGGCCAGTTTTGTGCGGAAACCAGGTTCGCGCGCGATCCCCTTGATCTCAATCGTGCCGTCGTTGATTTCGGACACTTCCAGTTCAAAAAGCTTGATGACAAATTGCGGGTCGGCCCGTGACAAAATGATTTCCGGCCCATGCACCCCTGTTTCCACAGCTTTGACGTAGCAGCGGATGCGCTCGCCAATTTGATATTCCTCTGTCGGAACGCGCTCGCGGTTGGGCAGGAGGGCCTCATATTTGCCCAAGTCAATCGTGACGTCGGACCGCTCGAAGCGCCGCACCACGCCACTCAATATATCGCCCACCCGGTCCTTGAATTCGGTAAAAATCAACTGCTTCTCAGCCCGGCGGATGTGCTGCATCAAGGCCTGTTTGGCGTATTGGGAGGCGATGCGCCCGAAGCCGGCGGGCGTGACCTCCACTTCCAGTTCTTCTCCCAGTTGCGCGTCCGCCTTGATGCGGCGGGCGTCAAAAACCGAAATCTGGTCATGCTTGGAAGAGGGCTTCTCCGAGACAACCAACCGGGCGAAGGCTTTGATGTCACCGGTCTTGGTGTCGATCGCGCAACGCAATTCGCGGGCGGGGCCGACCGCTTTTTTGGCCGCCGAGAGCAACGCCTCTTCCACCGCTTGGACCAAGACATCACGGCTGATGCCTTTTTCGCGCTCCCAAAAATCCAAAACTGCTAAAAAATCGGCGTTCATAATCAAAATTTCCCCACACGGGGAACAAAAAAGTCGGCAGAACCTGGGTCTCCGACTTGCGCGCTGAAACGAGTCCAGCAATCCAAACTGTGCGGTTATAAATTAGCCAAATCCATAATTTCGTCAACCTTAAAAAATATCGGAAGCCGCCCTGCCGCGGCCCAATGAACTATGGCGAAACTTGGTTTTTGAGCGAAAAGAAAGCCGGGACCTGCCGGGATTTGCTTCACCCAAGGGCTGGATTGCCTTAAGTTAGGACCGTGGAAATATACGATCACCCGACGTTTCGCATGGCTTGCCGGCAATTTGATGTCGTTGCCGATCTCTTGCAAATACCCGAAGATGAGCGCGCCCGCCTGAAGTTCCCGAAGCGCTCCATGACGGTGTCTCTGCCCGTCCATCTGGACGGGGGCAGGATCGAGGTTTTCACGGGGTATCGAGTGCAGCATCACCTGACGCTCGGCCCGACCAAGGGCGGGTTGCGCTATCATCCGGATGTCATGCTGGGGGAGGTGGCGGCTTTGGCGATGTGGATGAGTTGGAAGTGCGCCCTGGCTGGGTTGCCTTATGGCGGGGCCAAAGGCGGTATTGCCTGCGATCCGCGCCAGCTCTCGCCAGGGGAACTGGAACGGTTGACCCGCCGTTACACACAGGAAATGATTCCTTTCATTGGCGAGAAAATCGATGTCATGGCGCCCGACATGGGGACGAACGAACAAACCATGGCCTGGATGATGGATACTTACTCCGTTCATACCGGTTACACTGTTCCGTCCATCGTCACCGGCAAACCTGTCAGCCTCGGCGGTTCTCTGGGGCGGCGCGAGGCCACTGGGCGCGGCGTTGGCTACCTCATCAACCGGGCGATGGATACGATCGGCCTGCAGATGTCCAATACGCGAGCGGTCGTGCAGGGCTTTGGCAATGTCGGTTCCATAACGGCATTTTCCCTGGCGCGGTATGGAGTCCGAATCATTGGCATCAGCGACGTGATGGGCGGGCTTTACAATGAAAAAGGGATCGACTTGATGGCCTTGGAGCGTTATGCCGCCGAGCACAGGTCCGTGGCGGGATTTCCTGGAGCCGAACCCATCGGCAACGAGCAATTGCTGCTCTTGCCGTGCGAAATCCTGGTGCCCGCCGCCTTGGAACGCCAGATCACCGGCGAGAATGCGGCCAAAATCCAATGCCGCATTTTAGCGGAGGCCGCCAACGGGCCCACGACGCCCGAAGCCGACGCCCTTTTGGATCAGCGCCCGGAGATTTTCATCATTCCCGACATTTTGTGCAACGCCGGGGGCGTGATCGTTTCCTATTTCGAATGGGTGCAGGATTTGCAAAGTTTCTTCTGGACAGAGACGGAGGTGACGGACAAGCTCTTCCGCATCCTGGAAGGGGCTTTCGTCGAGACGCTGGCCTTAAGCCGGAAGCGGAAGCTTTCGATGCGGACGGCCGCCTTGAGCCTGGGGATCAAACGAGTGCAGGAGGCCAAGCGGATTCGCGGTTTATTCCCCTAAAAAATTGTGAACAGAATTTAACCTGGGTGCCATCAAACCGCCACACGATTGTGCGATGGTCCCCTTGTGAAAAAAGTCTTGATCCTTACGGCGGGATTTGGTGATGGACACAACACGGCGGCACGCAACGTGGCCGACGCTCTGGAAATGATCTCTGACGAGGTCAAAGTGGAAGTGTTGGACGTCTTCCAAAGCAGCCTGGGCCTGCTCAACGACGTCTTGAAAAAGACTTATCTTGGCCTGACCCGTTTCGCGCCCGGAGTGTGGAGCGGGATTTATTCCATGCTGGACAGCTCCAGCAAGCTGGAAGGCAATCTGCTCGCCTTTGGCAATTTAAAGGATTCTCTCCAACACGTCCTGGACCAATCCCAGCCCGATTGCGTCATTTCCACTTATCCTGTCTATGCCCACGTCATTGCCGAGATTTACCGCGATCATTCGGAGCGGCCCTTCCGCTTGATCACCGTGGTGACGGATTCCATTTCGGTCAATTCCTCCTGGTTCCGGGCGCCCAGCGATTGCTATTGCGTGCCCAATGAGGCCACCGCCCAAGTCCTGCTCAAAAACGGCGTGCTGGAGGAAAAAATCCGGGCTTTTGGCTTTCCTGTCAGCCCTTACTTTGCCGAGAAACGAGACACCCTGATCGAGGCGCCGGCGGAAGACGGCCCCATTAAAATTCTTTACATCATTAATACTGGCAAGAAAAAGACCGGCAAAGCCATTGATCGCCTTTTGAAAATGCCGCGTGTCCATCTTACCGTCACTTGCGGACGCGATGCGGAGCTGCGGGAAAAGCTGGCCCGCCGGACCGAAGAGGACACCGGCCGCGTTTCTCTTTTGGGATGGACCAATCAAATGCCGCGCTTGATGCTTAGCCATCACCTGGTCGTGGCCAAGGCCGGCGGGGCCACCGTGCAGGAAGCCATGGCCGCCCGTTGTCCGATGATCCTCAACCAGGTGATCCCTGGCCAGGAAGAGGGCAACGCGCAATTAATTCACGATTTGAACGCGGGAGTGGTCGCGGAAAAAGGGCGCGACGTGGCCGACTGGATTGAAAAAGTTTTCGAGAATGATTCGGAGCTGTGGAAACGATGGCGCGAAAACCTGACGAAAGTTGCCCAGCCTGATGCCTCCATTCGGATCGCGGAACTGGCGCTCAACGAATGCCAGCGCAGCGAACCGCCCGGCCGCTTATTTGATTCCCAGACTCCAGCCATCACCACGCCGCCGCCGCCGCCGCGCGGCCGCAACGGGGCCACCGACGCCCGCATGTTGCTGTGCGATTTCCACATTCACACCAATTATTCGGACGGCAAAATGACCGCGCCCGAGGTGGTTGATTTTTACGGCAAGCGCGGCTTCGACTGCATCTGTATTACCGATCATTTGGGCGATCCGCGGCGCTTGATCGGCAAATTGAGCAAGTTGCTCAAACTGACGCTGGGGCCGGAGCAAATGGACGAGTATTTCGACGTGATCGAGCGCGAACGCCGGCGGGCCTGGCGCAAATACAATATGATCGTCATGACCGGCCTGGAGTTTAACAAGGACGGTTTTACACGCAAAACTTCCGCCCACCTGCTCGGCGTTGACCTCAAGGCGCCGGTGAATCCGGCGCTGGATTTGCCGCCGACAATCGCGGAGATTCACGCCCAGGGCGGCCTGGCCATCGCCTCGCATCCGCACGTCATGAAGAGTGAGTGGGGCAAGAACACACTCTATCTCTGGGAAAACCAGGAGATTTTCGCGCCTTTGATTGATGCCTGGGAAATCGCCAACCGTAACAACATCTTCACTCCGGTCGGACTCAAGCGCCTGGCGTTTTTAGCCAACAGCGACTTTCACAAGCCGAAGCACATTTACTCCTGGAAAACGCTCTTACACTCCGAGAAAGACGCTGAAGCCATCAAAGAGTGCATCCGCAAGAACGACCATGTCGCCATCACCTTATACCGCGACAATTTGGCTGCCGGCAATCTGGCCATTGGGGCGGAGCCGCAACGCGCGCCTCTGGAGGAACCTCTCGCCTTGCGCAGTCTCAGCGCTTAGGACTGATGAGCATGAATACTTAGCCGCGTCCTGCGGCTTTTCCGTATTTGTCGTTGTTTTTTTTTGGGGGGGGGACCGAGGAAGTTAAAGGCCCTCTTGAATAGCGCGAACTCTTGCACAAGGCCATTTAATAGACATACTTTGGCAAAATCTAACCATTTATTGTTCTCAATTGTGGGATCCGTGTGACTTTCTCTTGCTGGAAGTGCTTTTCGATTAGCTGATTCCACAAACTAATGGCCTGCAAAAGGGAGCTTAAACGAAAAAGCGGAATTGTTTGACACACCAAAAGCACCCCATGCAAGCTCTGCCGCTTTCTGAATTCGCGTGAGTTCAGTTTGTAGAAAACCGACAGAAACAGGACTCAATTATGATTCAAAACAGGACAAACTACCTTCTTGCCGCCATCGTCGTGGCTGACTTAGCCGCCGGCTCTGCTTTGGCTCAACCCTCATCGGTGACCGCGCCGCCGCCGCCGCAATGGGTAAGCTCCGCCGCCCTTGGGGTGACCCTTACTCGCGGCAATAGCGACACCACTCTTGTCTCGGCTGACGCCCGGACGGAAGATAAGTGGGGGGCAGTAAACGATCTGACCCTTGGTGCCAATGGCTTGTATGGCGACCAAAAAACCCTCGGCCAGAGCAAGAGCACGGAAACGGCTGATCTATTGCACGGCTTCGCTCAATATAACCGAATCTTTGCAGCCGATAAGCTTTACGGCTTTCTCCGCGTGGATGGATTGCATGACGGAATAGCGGACATCCAATACCGCCTGACCACCTCTCCCGGCCTCGGTTACTATGTTGTCAAAGAAAAGAACACCGAGGTCGGCGTCGAAGTCGGCCCCGGCTGGATCGACGAAAAGTTGGGCGACGAATACAAGAACTTTGCCGTCCTGCGCCTGGCGGAGACAATTCGCCAGACAATCAGCGATCGCGCCCGCGCCTGGGAGATGCTCGAATATCTTGCCCAGATGGACAAACTGGATGATTACATTATGAACGCGGAAATCGGGATTGAAGCTGACTTGACCAAGAAAAAGAATCTGAGCCTGCGCGTGACCTTGGACGACAGCTACAACAACGATCCGGCCGCGGGACGTTTGAAGAACGATCTGAAATTGATCACCGCCGTCGCTTATAAATTCTAGCCAGCTTGGGTCCGGTGGAGAACGTCGCTGCCGCAAGTTCGGTTCCTTCGGCTTGAAGTGGAAGATTATCCCACCGGACCTTATGTCCCGGACCCCGCGCTCCTGGCCAAGTGGGACGGCTCGCCGCGCGAGGCGGCCCTGCCTCGAAATTGAATCGCGTCCCCGCTGATCAAGAAAATGGTTGAGAACGCCGTTCGTTTTAATGACACTGGTGGTTGTGAATGAATACCTCGAACGCGTCGTGGATTTGCTCGATCCCGCACTCAATCAAATCTACAACCTCAGCGTGGACGAAGCCCGTTCCCGTGTCCTTTCCGGGCGCCCTGAGGCGGTGCGGGAAATTGACGGCTCTTTCGCTCTTCTCGCCCGCGACGGCAAGACTGTCCGCATGGCGCGTTCTCTGGACCGGCCGATGCGATACTTCCTGGCCAAGCGCGCTGAAGGCCCGGCCTTAGTCGTGGCAGACCGGATTGATGCCATTTTTGACTGGCTCAAGGCTGAGGGGTTGAATGGGCAGTTTCACCCCAGCTACACCCGCATGGTGCCGGCGCATTATGTCGTCGAAATCCAGTTGGTCGGCTGCCCCGATCCCGATCCGACTTATACGCGCTATTTCACGCCGCAGCGCAACAGCCTTTCCACCAACCTCGACGACATCGGACGCTGTTACATCAACGCGCTGGCGGATGAAATCGCCAAATGGCTCAAACTCCTTCCCAAAGACGAACCCATCGGCGTGGCGTTTTCCGGTGGCATCGACAGCGGTGCGGTCTTCCTTGTCACCTATCACGTCATGAGGCAGCTCGGCATGACTCCTGCCCGGCTTAAGGCGTTTACGCTCAATCTCGGCGATGGACCTGATTTGCAGCAGGCGCGCGTTTTTCTGGAACGCTTGGGACTGGCGCTTTTCCTCGAACCGATCGAAGCCGACCTCCACTCGCTCGACATTGCCGAGACACTTCGCGTGATGGAGGATTACAAGCCGCTGGACGTGGAGTGCGCCTCCATGGGCCTGGCCTTGTGCCGCGGCATCCGCGCCCGTTATCCAGACTGGAAATACCTGATGGACGGCGACGGCGGCGACGAGAACCTGAAGGATTATCCCATTGAGGAGAATCCCGAGCTGACCATCCGCAGCGTTGTCAATAACCTGATGCTCTATCAGGAAGGCTGGGGCGTGGGCCGGATTAAACATTCGTTGACCTACAGCGGCGGTTTGAGCCGGAGCTATCTCCGCACTTACGCGCCCGCCCGCCGCTATGGCTTTGCGGGTTTCAGTCCGTTCACCCGCCCCAATGTCATCGAAGTGGCGGAAGGCATTCCCTTTACGGCCCTGACCAGCATGTCGGTGCAAAAACTTTACGCGCTCAAAGGCGAAATGGTGGCGCGCGGCGTCAAAGCGGTCACCGGCCTGGACCTGCCGGTGTTTGCCAAGCGCCGTTTTCAACACGGGGCCGTTCCGGTGGAGCGTCTGCGCCAGCATACTTCCGGGCAGGAAAGCCACTACCGCAGGCAATTCCTGGCCCTCTATAATTGAACTGAACGTTGCCGGCATCTGCTCTCCGTTTTTCCAGCCCAGGACGCAACCGCGTGGATCACCTCGCAGCGCCCTCCGCGCCCAAGGGCGCTGGATCCTTTCAAACCTCATGTCTTTTTTCTGGAGGAGCCGGAAGCGGAAGGCGGGCAGAGCTTCAGTTCCGCCGCGATCTTTCTGACAAATAAAGAGTGCCCCTGGCGCTGCTTGATGTGCGATCTCTGGAAAAACACCACTACCCAGTCCGTTCCGCGCGGCGCGATTCCACAGCAGATCGAATACGCGCTCACGCGCCTTCCCTGCCGGCCCGAACAGATCAAGCTTTACAACAGTGGCAGCTTCTTTGACCCCGCAGCGATTCCGCCGGCGGATTATCCAGCGATTGCCCTGCTCGCCGCCTTCGCCCGGCGCGTCGTGGTCGAATCGCACCCGCGCCTCGTCAGCGAAAAGGCGTTGCGCTTTCGGGATTTAACACCTGGTTTGCTGGAGGTGGCGATGGGCCTGGAAACGGCGCATCCCCAGATCCTTGCCCGCTTAAACAAAAAATTCACCCTGGACCATTTCTCCCAAGCCGCCGCGTATCTGCGCCGCCATGGCATCGCGGTGCGCGCATTCGTGCTCGTCAAACCGCCCTTCCTTAATGAGGACGAGGGAATTGAATGGGCGGTGAAATCGGCCGCCTTCGCCCTGGCCCACGGCGCCACAGTCGTTTCACTGATTCCCACCCGCCCCGGCAACGGCGCCCTGGAAAAGCTGATGGAAATGGGTGAATTCTCGCCGCCAAAGCTGTCCTCGCTGGAAAAAGCATTGGAGCTTTCGCTGGCGTTGCGCGCTGGCGGAAGAATTCTCGCTGACACTTGGGATTTGGCGCGGTTCTCAAGCTGCCCGGCTTGTTTGGAACAGCGCCGGCAACGGCTTCACGCCATGAGTTTTTCGCAACAATTCCTGCCCACGGTGGACTGCCGCGTTTGCGGTGGACGGTGAACACAAATCATTTCCAAGTTCTCGTTGTTGGCTCCGGGTTCGCCGGATCGCTCACTGCCATGATCGCTCATCGCCTGGGATTCCGCACCGGGCTGATCGAGCGGGGACAGCATCCACGCTTTGCCATCGGCGAGTCTTCCACCCCCCTGGCCAATTTGCTCTTGGAAGAGATCGCGGCGAGCTACGATCTGCCGTTCATCCGTTCGCTGAGCAAATGGGGAACCTGGCGGAAACAGGCGCCGCATTTGGCTTGCGGACTCAAACGCGGCTTCACCTTTTATCACCACCAACTTGACCGGCCGTTTGTCCCTGACTCGGAGCGTCAACGACAACTTCTCGTCGGCGCAAGTCCTGCCGACGAAATCGCGGACACGCATTGGTATCGGCCCGATTTCGATCACTATCTGGCGCAACAAGCGCAGACCCTGGGAGTGGAGTTTTGGGATCGAACCATCCTCAGCCGCGCGATTGTCGAACCTCAAGGGCTGCGATTAGCGGCAAGCCGCCAAGGTCAACCCGTCGAAATTACGGCGGATTTTGTGGTTGATGCGTCCGGGCCGCGTGGCTTTTTGTGCCGCGCGCTGAACCTGCCCGAAACAACTTACGATTCCATGCCAGCCACCCAGGCGCTGTTCTCTCATTTCCGCAATGTGGCTCCCTTGCCGGATGAGTTTTTTCCCACAGGCCAGAATCCGCCGTATCCACCGGAGCAAGCAGCGGTCCATCACGTTTTTCCTGGAGGTTGGATTTGGGTGCTTAAGTTCAATAACGGCATCACCAGCGCGGGCGTCGCCGCAACGGACGCTTTCGCGAATGAACTGAATCTAAAATCTGGCGAACCAGCCTGGCAAAAGCTGCTGCAACGGCTGCCTTCTCTGCAAAAGTCATTCGCGCCAGCCGAAGCCATTATTCCGTTCATCCACTCGCCCCGGCTGGCTTTTCGCGGTGGTGTCGTTGCCGGCTCGCGCTGGGCTTTGCTCCCGTCCGCGGCCGGATTCGTCGATCCATTGCTGTCAACTGGATTTCCACTGACCCTGCTTGGGGTCACCCGCATCGCTCACCTCCTCGAAACGCATTGGCCTTCGATAAAGCCGCGGCTCAACGACTACGCGCGGTTGACCCTGCTGGAATTGGATTCCGCCGCGCAACTGGTGGGCGCGCTTTACGCGACCATGGACCGCTTTGATTTGTTTCAACAGTTGAGCTTGCTCTATTTCGCCGCCGCCAGCTTCTCCGAAACCGCCCGCCGCCTCGGAAAAAACCAGCTTGCGGATTCATTTCTGCTTTGCCGGCAGGCCGAATTCGCCGAACCCTTTCGGCAAATCTGCGCCAGGGCTCGCCAACCGCTGGATGCAAGCGAGAGCGCAAATCTCCGGCGGCAAATTCGCGAGGCGATCGGACCGTTTGATGTGGCGGGACTGACGGACGCTTCTCGGCATCCGTGGTATCCGGCACTGGCGGCGGATATGTTGCGGGCGGCCCCAAAGGTCAGCGCAACTGAAACGGAAATAACAGCGATGCTGCGAAAGTGCGGCCTCGACGCGGTATGATCCGCATCCCGGCGATGTCCAAAACCGCCCTTCGGCCTTTCACTATTGAACAATGTGGTCCTGATGCGCGGCACGCAACAAAGTTGTCCACACCATCGCTCTTGGAGGTGCTGGAAAAACGCAAGACGCGCAATCCTAACGTCCGTCACGCCGAACTTACCTCAGGCCAACCTGAGCGCAGGGACATTACTATTCTATGCGCGTTTCAAGGCAAGAAATGAGCCCTTTTTCTAAACTGTTTGTATTGAATCGGCACAAGGTATGGCCAGCACAATCGACTTAATGAAAGGCATTTTTTTCGGCTTTTTGGTTTTGCTGCTTTTGAACGCGCCGCCAGCGGTGCGAGCCCAATTCATTTACACAACGAATTCCGATGGCGCCACCCTCACCGTCACCGGTTACACCGGGGCAAGCGACGCTGTGACCATTCCAGCCACCATCAATGGCCTGACCGTGACCAGTATCGGGGTGAACGCGCTTGCTCTTCAAAGCCTCACGCTCACCAACGGATTGTGCTATTTCGGGGATCCGCAGTGGACGAATTACCCTGGGCGCTACTATCGTATCAACGAGTAATGATGATCAAAGGTGGCTCGCAAGAAGCAAGGAGCTTGCCCTCGGGAGAATGAAACCAAAACCCGTCGAGGGCTGTGCGGCAATCTTCTCGGCTGCAACTGTCAGACTTGGCGCGCGTGATTCGACGACCCGTTCGTGCCCCAGCCCGCGTTTTTGCTCGCGCTTTTTCGCGTTTGCGGCTTCTTTGTTGGCAGCGGCCCGGTCCCGGACGAGGCTTCTGAACTTTGAACTCAATACTTAAAGTCGCGGTGCTTGGGGTCGGCTCCCTGGGCAAGGAACACGCTCGCATTTACGCCGATTTCGCCGCCGCCGGCCAAATCGATTTTGTCGGCGTGCATGATCTCTCCGCCGCTCAGGCGGCCAAAATCGCCGAGAAATTCCGCGTGCCGGTCTTTGCCTCGGCGGATGAAGCAATCGCGGCCGCGGACGCTCTCAGCGTGGTCACGCCTACGCCGACGCATTTTGATTTGGCCAAACGCATTCTCGCCGCGGGCAAACATGCGTTGGTGGAGAAGCCGATGACGAACAACACCGCCCAGGCGGGCGAATTGGTCAAGCTGGCACAGGAGAGAAACGCGGTCCTGCAAGTGGGCCATGTGGAACGGTTCAATCCCGTCCTGGCCTACCTCGAACAGGTTGCCACCGATCCGCGCTTTATTGAGACGGCCCGCCTTTCCCCTTACCCCAATCGCAGCATCGATATTGGCGTGGTGCTGGACCTGATGATTCACGATTTGGATGTGATTCTTAGTTTTGTGCATTCCGCGGTGGCCAGCGTTGAGGCCGTGGGCATTGCCGTCCTGAGCCAATCCGAAGACATTGCCAACGCCCGCTTGCGCTTTGCCAATGGCTGCGTGGCCAATCTGACCGCCAGCCGCATCAGCCCGGAGCGGACGCGAAAAATCCGGGTTTTTAGCGGCGGCGCGATGACAAGTTACGTCTCGCTGGATTATCGGGCGCAGGAAGGTTTCATTTATCGGGTGGCGCGCGATGGCGAGGAGCAATCATCTCTTTTGAAAAAACTGCTGCGCGGGAAAGACTCCGCCATTGTCAGCGAATTTGCCGGGAAAAAGATTGTGCGCGAACCCGTGCCGATTGAAAAGGACGAGCCGCTCAAGCTGGAATTGCGCGATTTCATCCGGTGCATCCAATCGCATCAAGCGCCCAGGGTCAGCGGCGCGGCCGCCAAACGCGCCCTGGATCTCGCCTTTGAGATCACGCGCCAAATTCAGTCGGCTGGAGCCGCGCTGTAAGCTCGCTATGGGCGGACTGCTTCTTATCGTGCCGATTATGGCGTTCGATTTTTGGCTGGCGTGGACAACGGGCCGGCGGCAAATCTCCAAATGGCGGGCGCGCAAAGCATGGAGGCCGATGGTGGCGCTGGCTGCCGCCGGGTTGCTGCTGGCCGCCTGGCTCACCTTCTGTCTGCGCTACCACTTTGGGCCTGACCAGGTCAAAGGTTTCCCCATCCCTTGGGGGCACACGAGCTTGCCCGCCGCCGTCACCGTCCTCGGAGCGGCGGCGGATTTTCTGACCGGTTTGGTGGCCCCGTTCATTCCTTTCAAGGTGGCGGAATTTCTCGGAGAAGTGAAAGCGGAGTTGAAATGAAGCCGCAAACCATCATGGTGGTGGCGGGCGACCCGAGCGGCGATGCCAATGCCGCCGCCCTGGTGCGAACTCTCGCCGCCGCTCTGCCCGGGTCACGCTTCCTTGGCGCGGGCGGCCCAAAAATGAGGGAAGCCGGCGTCGGGTTGTCATTCGACTTGACCGCGGACGCAGTCATTGGTTTAAGCGACGTCTTTAAAATTCTCCCCCGGTTTTATCGTCATCTGCGGGAGTTGACGCGGTTGGCGGCCGCGGAAAAGCCTGAACTGATTATTCTGGTGGATTTCAGCGGCTTCAACCGCCGCCTGGCGCACGCTCTCCGTGCCGCCCTCCCCTGGCGCCCTGGCATTGTGCAATATGTTTCTCCGCAAGTGTGGGCTTCCCGGCCCGGGCGCGCCGACAAATTGGCCAAGGACATCGACTTGCTTCTTTGCCTCTTTCCATTTGAAAAAGAATGGTACGCGCGGCGACTGCCACATTTGCGCGTGGAATGCGTGGGACATCCCATGTTTGACCGCGATCTGATTGCGGAAGCCGTGCCGCCGGAAAAAGTTCCAACCGTCGTTCTCCTTCCCGGAAGCCGCCGCGGGGAACTGCGACGGCATCTGCCGGTCATCCTCGGCGCGGCCGATTTGATCGCCGCCGGCCGAAGCATCAAGTTTAAATTGATCGCCCCGAGCGAATCCATGGCGGAAATGGCCCGAATGGCAGCGAGCGGCAAGGCAGCTCGAATCGAAATGCAAATTGGCCAATTGGAAGAGGCGCTGGCGAGCGCGACGCTGGCCATCGCTTGCACTGGAACGGTCACAATGGAATGCGCCCGTTACGCGGTTCCAGCCGTGGCGCTGTACAAAACCTCGCTCCTGACCTACCTCGTGGCGCGGCGAATCGTCACGGTAAAATACCTGGCGATGCCGAATCTTCTGGCCGGCGACGTGCTTTACCCTGAGTTCATCCAAAACGAGGCGACAGCGCCCAACATTGCCAAGGCAGCGATTGACCTGTTGGAGGATTCCCCTCGCCGCGCCAAAATCAGGGAGCGCCTGCGGGAAGTGGTTTCGACTCTAGGCGGTCCCGGGGCCACCGCGCGCGCGGTCGGCGCCATTTTGCAATTGACTGGATCGGCGGACACACCTGATCTCAAAGGAAGTCCCTAACCTAGCCTGGATTTCCACGGAACGGAATTGAGCTAACGCGCGGCACCTTTTTGCCAAAGCCTCGCCGTTTCTGCTCTGGCCTTTCGTTTGAAAGGAACAAAGCCAGTCGGTGTCCTTTCAGTTGCCC
>JBKQWF010000120.1:0-6329 GCA_052139695.1 Limisphaerales bacterium | reverse complement strand
CGCCCAGCAAAACCACCAACTCCACAGCCGCCGCGCTTTGCGGTGCAACATCGCCCGCCAGTTGCTCGGCCAGGAGTATCGGGTCTTCTCCGCCAGACTGGCCGACAGCCCTTTGCTCCAATACTTCTGCGGCCTCGACGAACTGGGCTGCGTCAAGATCCCCGGCAAAAGCACCCTCCAACGCTATCACCTTTGGTGGAAAGAAGACGAGGTGCGCCAAGTCATCCATGAAGTTTTGAACCTGCGCGCCACCGCTCCGCAGCAACTCCATCTGCCCCAAGCGGTCGATTTGGAAAGCGCCTTTCTCGACACCACCTGCCTGGCAGCCAACATCCACTACCCGGTCGATTGGGTGTTATTTCGCGACGCCACCCGCACCCTGATGAAAGGGGTGCGCCTGATCCGCGACCAGGGTCTCAAACACCGGATGGAAGAGCCGGAGACTTTTATCACGCGCCTCAACCGGCTTTGCATCCAAATGACCCATGCCGGGAGCAAAACCGACAGCCAGCGCCAGCGCAAGAAAACGCTCCGCCAAATGGACCGCCTGGTGGGCGTGGTGCGCCACCATGCCCGGCGCTACCGCGCTTTGCTCGATCAGCAATGGCAGCAAACGAAGTGGACGCGACCGCAGGCCGAACAAGTCCTCCGGCACATGGACGAGGTACTGGAGCAATTGCCCAAGGCCCGCAAACAGGCGCGCCAGCGGATTCTGCAGGGCCAACCGGTGGCCAATGAAGACAAAATCTTGAGCCTTTACGAGCCCGACGTGCATGTGATCGTGCGCAAAAAGGCCGGAGCCGAGGTGGAGTTTGGCAATACCTTGTTCCTGGCCGAGAATCCACAGGGGCTGATTATCGATTGGGAATTCTTTCAAGAGCAAGCTCCGGCCGATTCGGCCCTGCTGCCGCGCAGCGTGGGGCGGATGGAGCAAGTGTACGGCGCGCGCCTCAAGGCGGCGACGGCCGATCGCGGATTTGACAGCTTTACCAATCAGGTGGGACTGGCCGCCGAGGGCATCTACAACGGAATCTGCCCGCGCTCCCCCACACTGCTGCAAGAGCGCCTGGGGTCTTGGAAATTCAAGCGCTTACAACGGCGCCGCGGCCAGACCGAAGGGCGTATCGCCATTGTCAAAAATGTCTTTTTGCGCGGGCGCATGCGCAGCAAGGGTTTTGCCCGCCGCCAACTCACCGTCACCTGGACGGTGCTGGCGCATAACCTGTGGGTGCTGGCCCGGCTGCAACGCTCGGCCCAGTCCCAGGCCTTGGCGGCCTGAAGGCCGCCGAGGCCACTCCTGGAACGCTCCCACTCGGGAGGCGCTGCGTACCGAGGCGGTCTGAAACAGGCCAAAATCCTAGTTTTGACTCGGGCAAAGTGTTTTTTTTGAATTTTCCCGGAGAATCGCTGTCAAATGTCTAGGTTCAAAACGTCCCGCGCCTCAAAATAATTCCGAACGCCACCTTTTGGGACGGGCTCTATCTACCCCATTCATTATCACACGTTGTCCTGCACCCAAAACTTACCCCGTAGCCAGCTTTTGCGCGGCACCCAGAACCTGGTCGGCAGCGGCCAGATAAGCGCCCGCGACAGCCTGGTCCTTGTTCAATTGGTCGACCTGGTCCGACAATGACTTGATGTTGTCAATCGAAGCTTGGGCTGGCACACCGACGGATTGCGTTGAGGCGTAAACGGCGGTTTGTTGTCTCTCAAATAGCGACAATTGGCCCTGGAGGTCGGCATATTTTGCGTCTAAGCTCGCGGCGTCAGCATCGGAAGTAGCGGGATTGAACCTCGCAGTGTTCACGGCCATGCTCGTTTTGAGGAGCAAATTGATGCCGGTTCGAAAATAAACGTCCGTGCCGTTTTGCTGAGCCGGCGTCATGTCTTTATAGAGTGGCATAGTGTCCTTGGTTCAGCCCGGAGGCGCGCGATCATCTCGACAACGCGCTTATTTCCGAGGCGGTTTTGGCCTTGAGTTGGGTTGCGTCTGTTTTCATCGCTTGCGCTTTGGCGGCCGTGTTTGTTTGGGCTGCGGCCATGTTCGTCTGGACGGCCTGCGCAAATACTACCAAATTAGCAATGCGGGTTTCCAGGCTGTCATTCTTGGCCAGTTGCGACAGGGAACTGCTCAAGGACGAAAGCTGCTTGCTAAACGTATTCAGTTGAAGCTGGGTCGCCTGCATGATCCGCGTCTGGTTGCTGGTGACGAGTAAGAGTTGATTCTGAGCGGTTGCGGCTGCGTCCGAGGAGGCAACGATGTTCGAGATCAGCGTCAGTTTGCTGGTCATGCCGGCCAGGCGCATAGCTTCCATGCGAGTTTGGTTTCGCGTCGCCAATTCCGCGAATTGTTCTGCCTTACCAGCGCTGATCGCGATTCTCTCCGCCGTCAACTCCTGCTGGTTGGTGGCAAAAGTGCTGATGTACTTGTTCAGCAGGGCCACATTGCCGGAGGTTTTATCGGCCAGGTCCAACATTGCTTTTGGAGTTGAGCACCCCGGCAACAACAGGCCCGCCACAACGCCAAACCAGACTATCCACAGTGGCTTCATTCTAATGCAACCTCCAGGCTATAGCGCCCAATCCAAGCCCTTTGACCAGGATATCAGCCACTTCATCCGGCTTGAATCCCGCGCTGTAATAGCTCGCTATTTGATTGACCGGCGTGGCGATAAGGCTGTTCCACATACGGATCGCCTCTTTATTGGCGGCGTTGGCGGACAGATAATCAGTCTGGATCAAATCCAAATCCGCGTCATCCTCCCGCAGCCTTGCTACCCGAATGCTGATCGCAAATTTCAAAACCGCCGCGATGGCTGGCGTCTTGACCTCGGCGGGGGCATTGGAATTCAAAAGAGCCGACACAGGAAGATCAAGCAAATCATTGGCCAGTGTCTTGTTCGTGCCAAGCTGGCGCATGGAGGTCTTGGCCCAGTCCGTGGTCAGATCAAGATTTGTGGCGGCCATCAGGAGCGTCGTTCTCTCCTGGCCTATTCCTTCCAACATTTGGACTTCAAGCAGAATGGCCAGATATTTTCGCTGTAACGCGTCAATCCGTTGATTCTCAAAAGCGATATTTTCATTGGCCGAATCCAATTGCACCGACAACAGGTCCTTTTGCATAAGGAGCGAGCTGATCTTGGGCATTTTTAAGGCGGACTCCACCTTGATGCCGGCCTGGGCGAGCGCGGGCAACCGGGAGGCAATCAGCACCGCGCGCTCTGTCGCCGGATCAGATACTGCCGGATTGGTTGCCGCACTCCCGCTGACCGCCGCCGTGATGACTTCATCAATCGCTCCGAGGTCCATTTCGAGGGCCGTCTTTTTGGCTATGGGGTTATCGGGCATATTCGATCCGAATAACGTCGACGCGATCGTGCTAAATGTGCAGATGCTTGCCTCGAATGTTGTGTATGTCGGTTCGTTCGACAATATCCGGTTCGATGGCCCGGAGTTTGATCTCGGCGGTGGCAGCGTCACATCTTTTTACACTAGCGCAAACGATTCCGCCGGGTGGTTGAATATCGAGCCCGCAAATCCCGGAGGGGTATGGGTTTCCTGGTTTGGCAATGGCGTCCTGCAATCGGCACCGGTTTTGACTGGCCCTTGGGATGATGTGACAAATGCTGCCTCGCCGTTCTTGATGGAGTCATCGGGGTTTCAGCAGTTTTATCGGCTCCGCTCGTCTGGCACAGATTAAATAGTCTCATAGCGTAATCATGCGCGTGGCACTCGCCGTACCGATAAATCGCTTCTCACTAGCGTTATAATGTTATAATCACTCCAGTATTCCCTTCTTCCCCTCCCGTGCCGTGTAATAGCCTGATATGATTTTTCCGTAATCTTGGTCGTTGACGGTGATTGTCACCGGCATGAATACCGGGATTCCAGGTGTCATGATTGTTGTGTTGATAAGGCGATAAGGCCCAGTTCGTTCCAGTTTGTGTTGCCCGGCGCGCATTCCATCCTGGCTGAAAACGTCCATTGTTTTTTTCCCGCCGTGATGGCAATCCTGCCGCTTGGGTTCCCCGAGTTGCCTCCGCTGACCGTGGCGACTCCACTCTTGGCGACGGGAGCAAACAGCCACGTGACGGACCCGATATTGACCGTCACGGTCGCTCCTGGGGCTTTGGTGTCCGGGACAGGGATCGTTCCGGCCAGGGTGACGGCGTCAACGGCATTGGTCACCGTGCTGAAGGAGCGCGTGATTGACAGCGAGCCGACGGTCGTCGCGGGAGGATTCTTCGTGCTGCCGGGATCACCAACCGGGCGCGAGACGTTTGTGTAAGCCACCGCGTTCGAAAATATCTCTGGGGGAACGCTGTAAGCCGACATGCTCATTGTGGGAAGCGAGGTTTTGCTGCGCGGAGACCTCCCCGCAACCAAGCTGATCTCTTACATGCACCAGGTCCGGTCATCCGTGCCCTTAGGGATTCCGGTGGTTACCGCCGACGCTTACGGCGCCCTGGAGTCAAACCCGAGTGTCATTGCCGCTTCGGACATCGTCCTGGAAGACTTTTATCCCTACTGGGAGGAAACGTCGGAAGCCGGTTGCCTTTGACGCACTTGAAGCTATAATAAAGCCATGAGGAATAATGTACAAAGCCGAATCTGGAAGATTAAGAGCGCTGTCTTAGGGATGTGTTTCCTTTTGATGGTTTTTGTCCTGCGGTTGAGAAACCATCTGTCCCATCACCCCCTTCTCCAAGGCTGCTTAATAAAAGGAGGCATAGCACTTTTAGTGTAGTGCTCGCTAGTAGGACTGGTTGAACTATTCCGAGCGAAAGTCCCACACTCCAGGATGCCCGTCTTGGTCATATTCTGCGTTTGCTACTTGGTCTGCCTTGCCACGGTGCCCTACTCGCCCATATCCGCGTTATGGAACGGCCAAGCAGGACGAGCATTGACATACACCTTCCTATGCATCGGCGGTTCCATTCTAGGTGCCTTGATGATCGCCATTTTGCTGGGAGTTGGTCTCACATTTGCCTGTCTTTTCGCAGAATCGCCCGGCTAGTGCTAGTGGCTAGTCTCTAGCACAAAACAATCAGGATGATTTATTAATAATTGTCGGCGAGGCATCAGGTTGGCGTCGCGTTTGATTTCGAAATGCTCTTTAACCAGGATGGCCCGGAAGGCGATTTCCAGTAACGGTCGGACAGCTCCCAGACACGACGACAACAAGCGCCGTCAGAGAGATTTATCACTCCGGCGTAGGCATAATCCCGCTAATGTCAGCTGAAGTTCGCTCACGCATCCAATTCCAATCCTGGCGATCTCGAGGATCGGTAATATTCCACGTGTGATTATGTTTCTCACCACTCTTGAGCCAACTATGGCTTTCGGAGTGGCCGTCCGCAAAGGCGAAGCCACAGCCGCCGTTGTGATAAGTCCCTGGCGCGTCAACCCACGAGGGATGCACCATCCCAAAGGCGAAGGCGGCATCGTTAAGCCCGTTGGCGTCTTCATCGACCAGCACCCACAGCATCCCCGGACCGGGAGCTTGAACCGTAGAAAGTTTTCCATACGTCATCCATGGCGCGTCTCGCCGATTACTCCGCCCGTTGTCCAGCCACAGACCGTTAACCGACAAAATCGGAGGACCTGAATGCACACTCGTGGTGTGTCCTGGCCTCTGAACCGCTGAATCATATCCTTCACAAATCGTCCCCACAGCTTGATTCATGGAAAAGGTTCTTGCGGCTCCGACGGCCTTTCCAATCAATGCTGGATCAGATCCTTGGTATAACCCAGATCGGATATCCCCTGGACAGTGAAAAACCGATATATCTTTCGCGTACGCAATCAACAAACTGATGGTTTGGTCCTTGAGAATGTCCGGATCGAATTCAGCCGCACCACCCTTGCCCGCATGTCCGGAGCACCAGTTATGGCCAGGAATGGAATTGGCATCGTCAGGGTTTGGTGGGAAAAAGTCGTGATAATCGGAGGTATAGAGGGTCATTGCAATCATGAGCTGTTTCCCATTGTTGAGGCAATAGGTTCCCTGGGCCTTCTGTTTTCCACGAGAGAGAATGGGCAACAGCAAGCCGGCGAGCACCGCGATAACGCTGATAACGACGAGCAATTCGACGAGCGTGAATGCCCGCCGAAGAGACGATCTTCGGCGGCGTGTTTTCATGGCGGCTAGAGCCTCTTCCATCGACGATGAAAACCTTATGCTTTGCAACCCGATTGTCAAGATTTATTAGCCCAAATAAGCCCAAATTACCAGTTGTGATCGGCAGAGTGGATGCTGATGGCTTGAGCGGGGCGGCCAGCCGGGATGGGAGCTGGTGTGGAGCGGGCCTGTGTCAATTGTAACAATT
>JBKQWF010000119.1:0-13555 GCA_052139695.1 Limisphaerales bacterium | reverse complement strand
GGTTAACCAGAACGGTTTTTGCAATCTGGCGGAATGTGCTCACGCTTGGCACCTGAGAGGCCTGGCTCTCGAACCGGGGTTTTGGCCCGTGGTTTCCATCCTATCAAAGACGGTTCCAATTTGGCCGACGGCGGGCGCAAAAAAACTTTGCCTGTCGGTGGGAGATCTGCGCGCCCGCTGAAGTTCTTTCAAGCTCCTCCAACTTCCTGCATTGCACTGCGCCCAAAAATCCGGCACTACTTCGGCCCATTTTTGATTGTGAAAAAAGAAGCAAAGAAATCGAACGAGGCCCAACTGTTGGATTTGCTCAAACGAGTCCTCCCCAATGCCACTGACGACGCGCAACTGGCCGGCAAGATCTACCAGGCCATCGAGCTTGAACTCAAGTCCAAGGCCCGCGCCCTGGCCTTTGAGAAGTTTTGCGGTGGCATCGAACTGCCCAACCTGGAGCCGAA
Source organism: Limisphaerales bacterium (assembly GCA_052139695.1). Classification (GTDB taxonomy): domain Bacteria; phylum Verrucomicrobiota; class Verrucomicrobiia; order Limisphaerales; family Palsa-1400; genus PLGF01. The sequence goes on along the minus strand of JBKQWF010000119.1, from coordinate 13,100 downwards.
GACCGTGGCGGACGTGAAGCTCCAACTGGCCGCCTCCTTCGGCGACGGTGACATCACCCTCAAGCCCAACAAAAAAGAGCAGAGCCTGATGGTGGAAGTGGCATTGCCCGATGGGGGCCAGTTCACTAGCGAAATCAAAGTCGGCGCGGTTGGCGCGACCGCCGGCGAAGAGCAGGAAGTGATTTTGAAATTCGTGCCCTTCCCAGTCTGCCTTCCGGGCGACAAGGAACTGGTGTGGCTGCTGGCCAAGCGCGAGAACCTGTCGCCGGAGGAGGCAGGCATTGCGCTCTCCAAGCTGGAAGAGGAGTTTTGGGCCTCCAAAACAGGGCAGAAGCTCATTCGTGACCGCGTGGAACGAAGCTTTCCCGAGTTCATTGCCCGCGCCTCCAGCGGGGCCTTGAGCGAAGTGGGATTGAAGCGCCATTACAAAGTGCCGGAGCCGATCAAGTTGCTGCGGACCGCACCGAAACGATGATGGCGCGGTCCAAGGCTGGTTTGGCTCATGGCCTCACCATCCCGCTTTGGCGACAACTTCCTTCATTTTTGCCAGGCCGGTTTTTGCCACAGTCAGGGCATCCTGCGACCAATAAGCGCGGTTGAATAATTCGATGGAAAGAACCTTCTGGCCGCCCGTGGCGTGCAGGGTTTGAAGAATCTCAGTCAACGGGGCGGCGCCGTCTCCAGGATAAATTCGGTAGCTATCGTCAATTTTTTCGCGCGGCGGATTGTCCGGGAAGTCATTCATGTGAAGGACCTGGATGGCGTTGGGGCCGAGCAGGCGCATGCCGTGGAACTCGCTGCCGCCTTTGTAAAGATGAAAAACATCCGCCAGCACGCAAGCCTTGGGGTGTCCGGTCTCGATGGCCACACAAACGCACTCACCCAGACGGCTGAAGTTCTTGGAAAACCCCCAGAGCTCAAACTGCGCCACCAGGCCGATTTGGTCTCCTGCTTCCAGCAAAGCCCGATACCGTTGCGCCGCCAGTTTCCAATCCAGCTTCGGCAAATCCGTCGCCCCGGCGGGCGGAGCGGCCAGGCGCTTGCCGCCAATTTGAACCACCATTTCCATGGCGCGTTTGGCCTGCTCCAGGCCCTCGGCGCTGCGAGCGTCGTCGGCGACGATCCACTGCGGAAACGCGATGGCGTCTTCGACGGTCAGTCCGGCGTCATGAATCCGTTGTTTCAATTCGGCAAGCTTGCCCCCGCCTTTAACGTGGGCCTCAATCGAATCCACCCACGGCTCAATCGCGTCGTAGCCGGCCTGCGCCGCCACTTCGATCTCTTTGACAATTCCCAGCTTTTGCCCCCGAATGGTCGCCGTATTCAGGCAATAGAGAAACGGGCGGTCCGATCGATCCGATGCCGATTCGGCCTTGGCCCTCGTCACCCCAAGGTCGTTCCCCAAAACCGCCGCGCCCGCCAAAAGGCCGGCCTGCCCAAGAAGATCACGCCGAGAAAGCTGACGAGAGTTCATGGCTGTCGATGGGTTGTGCGGCCGCGGAGGCGACCGAAGGGAGCAGAAATATTCACGCGTCGGGTATAGCCGTTTTTCGCCCTTTGGCAAGCGGGTTTTACCGAAAGACGCGCCTGTCATTGGCCAAACAAGAAACCCAATCGTTGGTTGGCGACGACGCGTTTGCCTTGACCGGCTCAGGCAAAAGGAGTTCAATAACTCCGTAGTCCCGATGCGGCCATGACACAGGTTCAGTCAAACATCGCCAAGGATTCCACGCAACTGCCAGCGCGGGCAGAGGGCAACTGATGCGCCTGCCAAGAAGTCGCGGGCGGCTGCGGTACGAATTGATTGCTTTGCCGGTGGTATTCATTCTCGGGATACTGCTCTGGCGCTCCCCCCGCCACGCAGCAGAATACGGGTTTTCCCAAACGTCGATCCAGCCCGCGGCGGTCCTAGAAGGCGCTCGCGACACGAACCAGCTCAAGCGCGCGCTGCCGATAGAAAGCGGGCCGGAAGGTTATGTCGGCTCGGCGAAGTGCAAAGACTGCCATCCTAAACAATTCGACTCGTGGTGTTCCATCCGCATCCATGAATAACACGGCCCCCAGCCGGGTGTTCGACCTGGCTCCGGGGCCCGGATATTTTTCCTCAAGGACACCTGGAACACTAACCGGCGAGCGCCTGCTCCAAATCGGCAAATAGATCTTCGAGTGCCTCCACGCCCACCGACAGCCGGATCAGGCTGTCTGAAACTCCAGCGCGAAGCCGCTCCGCGGAAGTCATCCCCCGGTGGCTGGACATGGCGGGCCGCGTCGCCAGGCTCTCCATGCCGCCCAGACTTACCGCGTGAAGGATCAACCCGATGCGATCAAGAAAGCGGCAGGCTGCCGCCTCGCCGCCTGACAATTCAAACGAGAGCAGCGCTCCACCGTGCTTCATCTGCCTTCGGAAAAGCTCGCTTTGCGAATGCGAGGCTAAGCCCGGATAATGCACTCGCGCGACTTCCGGCCGGAGGCGCAACCACTCCGCCACGGCCTGCCCGTTGCGGTTGTGTGCTTCCATTCGCAAGGCAAAGGTCCGCAGTCCGCGAAGCACCAGCCACGCGTCGAGTGCGTTCACCGTTCCGCCCAGATTCTTGTGAATCGTCCGATGCATCGCCGCCAACCGTTCCCGGCGCACCAAACAACCGCCGATCGCGTCGGAATGGCCGTTGAGATACTTGCTCGTCGAATGAACGACCCAGTCCGCTCCGCAATCGAACGGGCGTTGATTGAAGGGCGTCGCGACCGTGTTGTCCACGATCACCGGAGCTCCGCATCGGTGCGCCTGCGTAACCGTTTCCCCGATGTCCATCAGCCGCATTAACGGGTTCGAAGGTGTTTCCATCAACACCGCTCCGGCCCGCGACACCGCGCCCCGCCAGACCTCCGCGTTAGTGGGATCAACGATCTCCACTGGCACCCGATGAATGCGGGAGAGAATTCGCAACAACTCGAGGCTTCCTCCGTAAATATCATGATGCGTGACCAGAGGCCCTTCCCGGCCCTCCAATCCTGCCGTCACCGCGCACAACACTGCCGCATTGCCTGAACTGGTGATGAGCGCTTCGGCGCCGCCTTCCATGCCGGTGATCATTTCGGCCAACGCATCAACCGACGGGTTGCCAAATCGCGAATAGGCGTATCCCTTGCGTGTCCCGGAAAAGATCGCCTCGGCTTCGGCGGAGGTTCCCAGATCGAAAATGGTACTCTGCACGATAGGCCGCTGAAACGGCTCGTTGGCCCCGCCAGGGCCTCGGCGGCTCGCGCCGGCATGGGCGCATCGGGTGGCAAGCCGGCGTGGGGCCGTGCTCCTGGCGTGTTGAGGGGAGGGGAGTTCTTCCATTGATTATTCTCCAAGGTTTCGCCGCAGGAGCGCGTTCAGTTTCGCCGGTGACAGGACCACAATGGTTTTGCCTTTGATCGCCAGAAGTTTTTGCTCCCGGAATTTTGCCAGGGTCCGCGACAAGGTCTCACTGACCGTGCTCAATTCCGCCGCCAGCACGCGTTTGGCCATCGTCAGCTCGATTCGCGCCGGCTGTTCGCTTTGCAAATTCGGGCATCGTTTGACCAGCCAGTTGGCCAACCGTGTTTCCACGTCTTTGAGCGTCAGGTCTTCGAGTTGTCCGACCAGCACCCGCAAGTGGCTGCTCATGGAACCCAGCATGCGCAGGGCCAGTTCGGGTTGGCGCCGAAGCAACGCCAGGATGCCGTCCTTCTGCACGAGCAGCACTTGGGTCGGTTCCAGCACGCGGGCGTCCGCGGGATAACCTTTGTCCGAAGCCAGCGCCACTTCGGCAAACGAATCGCCGGCGCGGAAGACGTGGATGATCTGCTCTTTGCCCGCGGCGTTGACCCGGTGGACGTTTACCGAACCATGTTGCACAATATAGAATCCGACGGCTGGAGATCCTTCGCGGAAGAGGTATTCCCCCCTGGCCAGGGATTTTATCACTGTGACGTTGGCAATGCTTTCAAGGTCTGGGGAAGGCAAACCGGTAAAAAGCCGGCAGCTTCGCAGCGCGGCGATGAGTCCGATCCGTTTCAATTCTCCGGGAATGGGCATGGCTCCATTAATTCAAACATCTTCGCGCCAGAAGTAAACCATCCAATGGGTGCCGGAGCCGCGCTCCACTTTCGAGGCGAACCCTTCAGAGCCCAGTTTCTCAATCAAAGGCGAAGGCAGAAATGGGGCCACGATGGTCAAGCCTTCCTTCGGCTTGAGTCGGCCCACGCGCTGGAGGATTTCAGGAAACGGCTCGATGCCCCGGCGAATCAGATCGCGGACATCGAACCGCTTAAACTGGCTGATGGGTGGCATAGCAATGCTTACGCCCGACTCAGTTGAGAATGAGCGAAGCGGAATTTCAATTCTGATTTGTCTCCAAGGCTAGCGGTCAACGAAGTGATGCGCTTCGCCGACGACTGGAAGGTCGCGTCCGATGGCAATGTGAGGTGGTATTAGGTTCCGGCGAATGTCCTGGATGAGAAAGCCGTCGCAACGTTGGAGACGGAGAATTATATCGCCGAACACAACACCTTGCCTCCCGGAACTGCCGTCCCGGAAATCGAATTCACCACGCTCGACGGCGAGAAGAAAATGGAGCTCTCCGATCTGCGCGGAAAAGTGGTCGTGCTGGACTTTTGGGCGACCTGGTGCGGCCCGTGCCAGGGTCCGATGGCGGACCTGCAAAAACTGCGGCAGGATCATTCGGACTGGGGCGACAAAGTGGCGATTGTGCCGTTGAGCATTGACGACACGCCGGACATCGTCCGCCAGCATGTCAACAAACGCGCCTGGACAAACACTTTCAACGTCTGGGCTGGCAACGGCGCCTGGGAAAGCGCGCCCGCGAAGTCTTTCCGGATAAGGGGCGTGCCGACGACGTACATTATTGACGCCCAAGGCAAGATCGGCGCGGCCGGCCATCCCGCCTCCATGTCCCTTGACCAAAGAGTTGAAGCCGCTCTTCATGCTGCAAAAGAATGAGGGCCACCCAGTCTTCCAACTCCGTGGTCCCGTCCGCTTGCTCCTTTAGACGCGCTCTAAGGGCTACGATTAGGAATGGGAGCGGAACCCCGGGGCGCGGGAGGGGTTGGTTTTGAGTCGAGGGCATGGCGAAAGTTGAGCTTTGCGTTCGCGTTGTTGGGATCGAGTTTTAGCGAACGCTGGAAGTGCGCAATCGCCTCGTCCCAATGGCCGGCCTGGGCGAGGGCGATGCCCAGCTCGTCCTCGGCGGCGGAGTCGGATGGTTGCAGGCGGGCGGCCATGCGGAATTGTCCGACGGCGTCATCGGGTCGTCCGAGGCGAAGGAGAAGCGATCCGAAGGAATCGCGGGCGACGGCGTTGAAGGGGACGAGGGTGACGATCCTTTGCCAGAGTTTGGCGGCCTCCTCGAGGCGATCGTGTTGTTCGTCATCGAAAGCAAGGAGCCAGTTGGCGGCGAGGCTGTCGGGGTCCACTTCCACGGCATGAGAGAAAAGGGTATGGGAGTTTTTCCAGAAATGAATCTGCCACCGGGTTTGCGCAATGGAAGCTGTCAAGAGAAGAATAAGGGCGGCGGAGGCGAATTGTGCCTGCCACCTCCACGGGCGCGTCAAATCGTGAGCGGCCCATACCAAAAGCAGAACAAGACCGAGTGAAGGCAGATAGGCATATCGGTCCGCCATCGCCTGGCCGCCGACTTGGACCAAACCGATGACCGGGACGAGTGTTCCCAGATACCAGCACCAACCGGTGAACAAGTATCCGCGGCGGCGGGCGAGCACGACAGCGGCGGTGACGGCGATCAACAGGGTGAAGGCCACTGTTACAACCCATGCGCTCGCCGCCTCCGCCGGCCCGCGAGGGAAGACGAGGGGTTGGGGCCAAAAAAGTTCCGCAACGTAGCGGCAATAGGCGACGGCGGCGTTTTCGCATCGAACCCAAATGGACAATTGCGCCAAGGGCATCATGGCGCCGCTTTGCCAGCGGAGCGTCATCAGTGACGAAGCGGCGGAGAGGACAAAAAACGGCAGTTTTTCCAGGAGCAATTGGGCCCGGGCGGCCGACTTCCAGCGCGCGAGCGGCCAGTAGTCTAAAAGGAGCATGACACAAGGGAGGGTGACGAGCATCGGCTTGCACATCAGGCCGAGCGTAAAGAGAACGATGGACAGGGCGTAAAAGGAATTCTTAAACTTGGATTTTTCTGTGTAACGGAGATAGCTCCACAAGGTCAAGAGCCAGAAGAAGCCGCTCAGGACATCCTTGCGCTCGGCGACCCAGGCGACGGATTCAACCCGCAACGGATGCAGGCCGAAAAGAGCGGCGGCAATCCAACTCCGTTTGAGGGCGCCGGTCATTTTGAGGAGGAGAAGGAAGACCAGGACCGTGTTTGCGGCGTGCCAGAGGAGGTTGGTGAGGTGGTGGCCCCAAGGCGCGTCGCCATAGATGGCACAGTCGATAAGATGGGAGAGGCAGGTCAATGGCTGCCAATTTCCGATGACCACAGCCGTCAAGGCCCAGCGGAGGCCGGCGGGTGACAAACCCCGGTGCGCGGCGGCGATGAGGGGCATGTCATCATAGCTGATCAAGTCGTTGCCCAAGGTCGGCAGGAAAGTCCAAGCCACGAGGACAAAGAGAACGATGGCCATGGAAGGGCCATGTTTGCGCTCGAGCGCCGGCATTGGCCGATAATGACCGAAGGCGGGCGCGAGGGCAATGTGGTTTCTCGAGACCCAGAGTTCAAGCTTGCTGCCTCATGCGCTGGGCATAAGTCGCGGCAGCCCGGTTATCGGGCTGGAGTTGCAAGAGGTTTTGCATGGCGTTCCGCGCCTGCCGCCACTTGCCTTGCGCAACCAGCGCGCGGGCCAGCACGAAATGAGCCTGTGGCATGTAATAGTTCAATCCAATCGCGCGTAACGCCGCTTTCTCTGCCTCCGCCGCCAGCCGCCGGCGCAATTGCGCCTCCGCTAATCCCAGCCAGGCGAGCGGCTCGTTCTCGTCGAGTTGGAGCGCCTGTTTGGCCAGTTCTTCGAGCGCATTCCATTCCCGAAGGCGCAGCAAGAGCGTGCCAAGCCAGCGCAATGCCTCGGGATGAGTCGGATGGAGATCGCGCGCCTGGTTCACCAACTGGCGCGCCTCTCGCATCTGCTTTCTCGCCAGGCACAGTTCAGTCTGCGGCAGCAGCGACCAAATCCCGGCAGGAAGCCCCTCCAGCAACACTTGAAGTGTCTCCTCAGCTTCCGAGAGCTTCTGGAGCGTTAATTGGCAGTGGAAAAGTGATTGCCCCAATTCCATACGCTCTGGAAAGGCGCGAAACAGCCTTTCCAGCACGGTCAAGGCTTCTTGATGGAGCCCTGCGTCCAGATAGGATCGAGCGAGATTCCAATCCGATTCGCGCTGGAGGGTTGCTGTCGCCTTGGAGTTGTTCGCGGCGCCGGGGTCCGCTACGGCCTGGTGCGACGGAACGCCCTGGACTGATTCCCAGCTTGGCACGCGGGTGACGGCGGGCGGCTTCACAAATCCCTCGATCAACACCCTCCCCTCCATATCGTCGCCGATGGGCAATCCGAAGCAGGTGAGAATTGTCGGAGCTATATCGAGGACCGATGCCCCAATGACCAGTGCGTCCTCGGCAAATGCGGGGCCGGATGCGGCAAAAATGCCGTGAGGCGAGATCCAGGCTTCGTTGTCTCCGGGACGGCCGGCGGTTGGAGGGAGACGACGCGGGTTTACGCCGTGCTCGGAGACAACCATGATGGAAGCGGCGCTTCCGGCAGCTTGGACCAGCGAGTGCAACATTTCATCCAACATGCGGCAGGCGCTGGAAATCACGTTCTGATATAGCTCAAACTCTGCTTCGGGCACCCACTTCGCCCGCGGTGGACGGTAGGGAAGAAAAAGTCGGCTGATCGCTCCCAACGCTGGAAGCCGGATGGCGGCAAAGTCCCACTGGCCACCGGCCAACAATCGCATCATCGCTGCCTGGTTCGAAAAGTCCGTCGCCAGGAAGAGTCGCAACTGCCCAATCCGCCGGTCACGTTTCTGATCGATCTTCCTCCACTCCGGAATGTAGCGCGAAACGACGTCCGCTTGGACATCCGCGGGACTCATGCGCAAGCCGTCCAGCCGGACGTTGATTTCTTCCGGCCAGTAGGTTCCCGGCGGGGGAGGCGGCCAAGGTTTGACGCCCGGGGCGGCAGTCGGCAGGGCATAGCGGTCCGACACAAGAACGATGTTTTCCGTCTGCCCGCCGTGCGTAGCAGGCCAGCCCACGATGAAACTGTGTTTCCCCGCCTGGGCCAGCATTTCCCAGACTGCCAGCGAGCGCCGGGAGGCGGCGGTGACCGGGACAGCCCCGCCGGCGCCGGTGATCCTCTCGATCGGGTGAGACACCCGATGCTGCCAGGGACGTTTTCCAGTGACCAGGGAAGTCCACTGCGCCACTGGCACGGGCGGCTGTGAGCAGAGCAGGGGGCCTGACGCCCCCGCTTCCACGATACGGCGGAGCGCCGGCATTTCTCCGGCGTCAATCAAGGGGTGCAGGATTTTCCAATCAGCCGCGTCCCAACCTGCCAGCAATAATCGGTTGGCCATAGCGTCAAACAAAAAACGCGCGTAATGCGTCCGTCACGGCCGGCTCGCCGAGGCGTCCGGGGGTTTTCTTGCCGGAGTGGTCGCCTCGGCGAGGCGACCCTACCCCTCTTGGACCGGCCGTCACTGACGCGTTACAAACGCGCGATTTCACAGCGATTTCGCCATTACATGGTAGGGCGGGAGCTCGCGCCCACCCATGCGGAGGGCAAGGTTGGCGGTTTGGCGATGTTCAATTTCGCCGCTGCGAAACCTCAGCCAGCGAATCGGAACGTCCGCTCCGGAGCGTTGCGCGGCGTCATGCAATATCAACATTCGATACATCATAAACAAATCGCCCAGGGAACGGAGAATCGGATTCGTTTCTTGCACCACCTGCACGTCCACATAATACACATCACCCATTCGTCGCGCCAGGAAGGCCCCAAAAGGCCGGTCGCCGTCGAACAGAACGCAAGACAGATCAAGCGTAAACCCGCCGGGAGAGTTCTTGCGCCAAAAAGCGCGGACTTCGGCCGGAGTCAGCAGCCGATGCGACCCAATGATCTCAAGCGCTATTTCCGGAGGAAGATCTCGAATCGGCCTTGCCTGCCAAGCGGCGGGAATCCGAGCCCCGTGCTTCTGGTGGAGCCGCATAATGCGCGTCCATGCGTCCGGATAAGCCACTTCAAAGGAACGTTCGGAACGCAAACACTCGAAGCGGCGTTCGCGCAGAATGTCAAACCATTCGTTATCGTCGTGGAGCAAAAGCGCGTATTGAAGTGTCGCCAGGCCCGCCCGGCGCGCGCCTTCTCCCAGCCTGTCAATCAGCAAGCCGGCGACCGCCGTTCGATCCACCCCCGGCAGACAGGCGATCTGAAAAAGACCAACCTTTCCCACAGGCCACCAGGCAGCGGCCGCGATGAAGCGTTCTATCGGACGGCTTCGCGCCGCCGCCAGCAAGCGGGCCTCTGGCGACAGCCGCGCGTCGCCGAAAAGATGAAGCACCCGTTCCACTTCCGCCGGAGCCGGTTCGCGTATGGACGGCGCCTCTGGCCCGGCATGCATCGCGGTGTTGTTCATCACGGGAGTGTCATTCAAGCTGAAACTGTAGCCGAAATCCGCGGCGGCTCGCAACAGATTACGCCGCGCCCAAATCCTCGCCATACGCGACGGATTTCATGAACAAAACTGAAACTTCTAGCGTCCTGCCGTGTATTTGGGGGGTATGACTGAAAAGCTGAACCGGAGGCGATTCGTAAGAAGTCGATTCCTGCCAGGAAAATTCAGGCGCTTGATTCTAAATCGAGCAGCTCAGGAAACGGTGTGACATATCCAACTCTAACACACCGTCTGTTGGCGCTAATCTTCTTAGTTGCCCAGTCGTTGAACGCCGAAAGGCAGCACCTGGAAACGAATTCACCGATTGAAAGATTTGAGAACAATCTTTCTGAGCCAACACAGTGGATCCCGTCCGGAACCAATGTGGCTCTATTCAATATTCGGGACCGAATGAAATACTACGGGGTGCCATCGGTCTCACTGGCAGTGGTTCACAACGGAACAATTGCCTGGGCAAAAGCATATGGGTTTGCAGAGATTGGAGGCAATCGCGAGGCGGATGCGATGACGCTTTATCAAGCCGCGTCACTCAGCAAAACCGTGAATGCACTCTTAATCATGAAGCTGGTTCAGGACGGCAAGTTGTCCCTGGATCAGGACGTTAAAACCTATTTAAAGGCATGGCCCTTCCCCGAAAATAACCTTTCAAAGGACAAGGCAATTACGATTCTCCAGTTGCTAAGCCACACCGCAAGGTTGAGTGTTCATGGCTTTAGGGGGTATGCGCGCGGAGAGCCAATTCCGTCACTTAATGAGATGTTGGATGGAAAGCCTCCGGCCAACAACGAGAAAATACGATCTATTCACGCTCCTGGCAGCTTGGAGGAATATTCTGGAGGAGGGACTCTGCTCACGAGGCAAATAATCGAGGATCAGACCCGTCAAACTTACGCATCCCTAATGACCGTCACTATTTTAGACCGCCTTGGAATGTCGAATAGCACTTATTCTCAGCCGTTGCCATCGACGATCCACAACTTCGCAGTGGGTTACGATGACAATATGCGCGAAATCGAAGGGCGCTTCTACACCTATCCGGAGTTGGCACCAGATGGCTTGTGGACAACTCCATCGGACTACGCTCGCGTTATAATAGCAATCCAGAGCTCTCTCGGATCGCAACCTAACGCTATCTTGAGGCCTGGAAATGCGCAACGCATGTTAGCCCCTGTTTTGGGAGCGGCAGCGTTGGGGGTGTTTATAAAGGAAAGAGGTGGCGAAAAATACTTTTATCATACAGGGAGAAATGTGGGGTTTAGCACCGCGTTTGTTGCAAGTTTCGCTACAGGAAACGCAGTGGTCGTAATGGCCAATTCCGACAACGATAAAATCCTCGATGAAATCATCAATGACGTTGCGTCAGTCTATAACTGGAAAAAGTTCTACGATCCGGAGGTCCGTACGATTGTGGAGATTCCCGACTCGCTCAAGGACAATCTTGTCGGAGACTATGACTGCGATTCTCCAAAGTTTGGCGCCGGTCGCAACGTCGAACGCCCAGGAGTACCCAAATTACGAGTGGAAGTTCGTTGATGACCCAGGCAAGGCTGGCTGGGTTGTTTCGTCGCTGGTGAAGCTCAGAGGGTTCTTGATCACGAATACGGGTGTCACCGCCTGTATGATTATTCGTAATGAGAAAGTGATCTTTTCTTTTGGAGATGTACAGGAGAACAGCCTTATCGCTTCCTGCCGCAAAAGTGTTCTCTCAATCCTCTATGGGAAACACGTCAAAAGTGGAGAAATCAGCTGGATGCATGAAATGCTTACGGCCAGAACCCAATGCACCGAGATCAATGCTCATATTGAGGATTTTAGAAACACGGATTATAACTTTGGATATGGCTATATGTGGTGGATTTGGCAGAACACAGACGATCCTCGATTTAATGGAAGCTACATGGCTCTCGGAAACATGGGGCAGTGCATTGCGGTGTTTCCTGCGGTTAACGTTGTTATCGTCTATAAAACAAAACCGATATATGAGCGAGAAACACCGTTCGCCGCACGCTTTAAGATTTTCTCACTGGCCATCGAATCTCTCAAGCAGATCTCACCGCAGCCTTGAACCCAACAGGATCCCCGAAAACGCTAGTGAGACAATGACCTTGAGGAAACATTGGGGACGTAGTTAAACATTTGCAGCTTTTCGCGCCAGCTCTGGAGGGCCTTGGTTAGGGCGGGTTGCTTTTTGGCCCTGGCCGGCCCCCCCATCGCCGCCATGCTCACCGCAACTTCGTCCCTATTCCCCGAATGGTTTATCGCGCGCTTGGGAGCACGAACCTCGCCCTTCCGTTCAGCCCTTTGCGCCTTGTCGTCTTCGCGCCTTTGCGTTGAATTCCACCAGTGTTACTGCATGGATACGGCTCAGTTCATGAGCGACACGTAAAGCCTGTGCAAAAACCTTCGGTAGGTTTCACATCTTGACGCATTCTTGTTTTCATTGGCGCGCATGGAAACAATGGCACGCTCTCGCACACCGCGATGACTCGCAACGCCAAAATCGCCCGCCTCCCGCTGGCCATCCGTCAGCAACTCAACCTGCGCCTCCAAAGCGGCGAGCTGGCCCAGGACCTCCTCTCCTGGCTCAACCAGCTCCCGGAAGTCCAGGCCATCCTCGCCGCCCATTTCGACGCCAAGCCCATCGACGAATCCAACCTCAGCCACTGGAAGCAGGGCGGTTATCTCGACGCGAGAAACAGGAGCGCATCCGCCAAATCATGGGCATCGGTGAGGATTGCGGCCCGGCGCCGCCCCGGAAAGCCTGCTTCCACCGAAACCCGAACCGAATTGAACTAAATTGAACCAAATTGAGCCGCCGTTACCCCCTGGGGGGGCCGCCGCGCCCCGCCGCGATGCCCTCGCTCCCTCTTTTCGGGTGCAAGAATTCTCTCACGCGCCCGTGAGGCTGGGCTGCGCGCGACAAAACTCTTCGCCGGGCGGCTTTTTCCCAGGAATCTTTTATGTGCCTCCTATATACTTGTGCTGGCCGATCCGTTGGGCTTTTCTCTCTCCCGGCGTGCGGGGAGAGCCGGAGAGAGATTTCCCCGAAGCCATTCCCGCATTCAGCCCATGAGACCGTTGCGCCTCGTACCGTCCCTCTTCCACGCACTTGTGGAAGGGTTGGCGAGAAGAGGCTCTTTTTTCGGTGGACGGTTCTTGGAGAGGATTGAGGAGAGGGGTTTGATTTTCTCTGATGATCTTCTACGCTCATGAGCACCATCGCCTCCCAAGAAACCGGCCTGAACCTGAGGGTTTCCTCCTCTCCCCGGCCCTCCTCCACTTCGCGGAGAAGAGGGGGCGGAAGGGGGCGCACGACTGAATTCTTCTGTTATTCGGCCAACGTCAGGGAATCGTTGCGGGCAGCCTGAGCGTTGAGCCGTTCTTTCCAGAACTGATCCAGCCTGCGGCTGGAATGGATGCAGCGTAAAGC
>JBKQWF010000118.1:0-8553 GCA_052139695.1 Limisphaerales bacterium | reverse complement strand
CTTTGGCCTTATAGGCCGCACTATGTCGTTTCCGTTTTGCTTTCATAAATCTGCTCTTTCTTATCTACAGCAGACCTATAAAAGTCCATCTTAACCACTGGTCTAAATTCCGGGGTCCAGCTCAGTTATCATCTTTCCAAGACTTGGCAACACGCCATTATTGTCCGCCCGCCGCTTAGAACGTGTTTCAAAAATCGAAGGGCGCCGCCTGGGCGGTGAGGCGGGAGAATCCGCGGAGCGGGCCTTGAGTGCCGAGACAATGGCGGCCCCAGCCAAAAGACTGCCGCCCGCGGGCTTTTCGCGCCCAAAGCCTCTGGCTTCGTTGCTCTTGGCCTCCCCCCGGCCTGATGCTTAAAAAGTCGCCCGAGCCGAGTGGCCCGTGTTGAAGCTGGCCAGTGGCGCAATCGGGCGCCGGATGGCTCAAGACTTCAGCTTCTTTCCCGATCATCCCGCCCGACGGACAGTTCCCCAGGCGTTGCGTCCAGGGCGACAGTTAAGCTGTGGCAGGGGGTTGCGTAGCGGAAGGGTTGGCAACCAGCTCGAGCGTTTCCTTTGTGAAAGATTCCGACTTGAGCTCGGCCCCGACAAACCAATGGCACACGGGGTCTCCGTCTTTGCAGCCTTTTACTCTGAGATAGTTGTCAACCAATTTACTCGCTGGATGTTCGTTGTCTCCAACCAATCGTTGAACGGTCATGGTTGGGCCGCCTGATTTTAATCGGACTACATCTCCTGGTTTGAACATATATTTTTCCTTTTGTCTCCGGTTCGTCGTCCGGCCTTGCAGAACGTGAATTAATCCTCCCGCACGGAAGGGCTGATTGCCATTACAAATTGGCCCCGATTTTGTCATCAGGGAGATCAATCACGCGAACAAGCGTTGCCGCTTGGACGGCAGGTTTCAGGCTGGGGCGGCGTGCTTGCGGACGGGGGGTTATTGGGCATTCCCCGTCCAGTCCCTTCGAAGGTCTATGAATACCATGCCGGCCTTACGGTTCCCGGCAGACTGGACGGAGAAATCTCCGCGGGATGACCTTCTCTCCGCGACAAATGACGCCCAAAACATCGGGCCTTCCGCGCGCGGGAGTTCACCCTCCGCGCCCCTGGCCCCCTATTTGAAAGTCTAATCCTCAGAGAAATACTCGCTTACCGTATTTTGGCAGCTTCTAGGCCGAATTTGTCACCCTCCGCGCTTGTTCCTCGGTGACAACATGATTGAGTTTGGAACGCCGAGCGGCCCCAAATGCCCGCCTAAGTTCGCTCTGCCCTTGGGTGTTCCGATAGGAATTGTATGGTGCTGGGAAAATGCGGCCGGCGGGACGCCAACCGCGGCGACCGCCTGCGTCGCCAAGGCTATGGAGACTAGGGAGACGGTCGCGCTCCCCAAACCTGAAACAATTTCTCCCCAAAAAGAGCGCCAGGGCTAAGGCAGCGCTGTCCAATTTTGGAAACGGTAGCCGTTCCAAATCCAGACGTAATCGGGGTCTTCCGTGTCACCGCCAGGAGCATAGTAGCCGCCGAAATTCCCTTGGGCGACCTGTTGCTCCGCCTTGATCAGTTGCTTGTTTTTCCAAGCGTGGCCTTCGACGTGGCCGTCACTAAAAGCGAAGGTGCTGACAATGCCATGAAAGATGGCAAAATTGTCCACCCACTCGGAGTCACTGGGCCCGGTGGACCGCTGGACCACCCACGTTCCTTCGTTGTTGCCCCGCGGATCAGCTTCCTCGACGAAGACAAAGGCTTGCGAGGGCGGAGTGACGGTGGAGAGCAAGTTGTAGGGAACCTGCCCATCCCAGTAATCGTTCTTATCTTCGTAGCCCATCCCATTGGCTTTCGAGTAACTGACGTAAGCCCAGCCTTTACCCACCGCAAAGGCCTCGCGCAAATCGCCGGGACAATGATAGGTTTGGTAATTAGGCGCATAGGAAAAAAATGGGCAGGTGGTTTTCAACATCAAGGCCACATCCTGCTCGGCGGTGGTCTGGGAAATACCATTCGGGACGGTGTTATAGATATAGAAACCGGAACCATTATAATCGATTCCGGGATAAGCGCTGGCCTGCATATTGTCGCGGTTATCGCCCGCGTACATGATAAAGGCCTCGATCAACTGACGTTGGTTGCTTTGGCAAGTGGCCTCGGTGGCCTTGAGCTTGGCCTTGGACAGCGCGGGCATCAGCATCGACGCCAAAATGGCGATGATGGCGATGACGACCAGCAATTCGATTAAGGTGAAGCCGGCACCAGGACACGGCGCGGACCGTCTTACGGGCGTTAATTTCATGGCATTTTTGGCAACAACAGTCCGGTATTTACTGTCGCCAAGGATATGTATATAAGCTGCAAAAGGCCGTCAAACAAATTCGTCCTATTCGTCCTCGGCACGCAATTATTGCAAAAGACCAATGCACCCTCCGGGCCGGGCCCAGCCTGACTCCCTCGCGGCAATGTGTTGTTCATGAAGGCTAGGGGCGGACTGCCGAGCTTGCCGAGCCGTCCACGGTCGCCTCGGCGAGGCGACCCGATCCCTTCGCGGGCCATCACCCGCCGCAAATTCATCATTGCCCCTGGCGGCAAACGAATTTATACAAATGGGCCGCCTTCGGTGTCCATCGGGTGATAGTGACGCCGACGGATGGCGAAAATAGACGAATGAATTCCAAAAATCGACCGCCGCAAGGGCCGTCGGCCAAAGGGCCAGCCGCCCCCGCTGCCGCCGTCCCTTCCACTCCCAACGCCCCCGTCCCGCCGCTGTTCCGGCGCATTGACTGGCTGACGCTCGGCATCACTTTCGCCATTGTCTGGGTCATTTACTTTATTTGCCTGGCGCCCGAGGTCACCCTCGAGGATTCGGGCGAGCTTTGCACGGCTTCCTATTATGCGGGCATTCCCCATCCGCCGGGTTATCCGTTCTGGACCATTTACACCTGGCTGTGGACGACCCTGGTCCCATTCCGCAATATTGCCTGGCGGGTGGCCCTGGCGGAAGCGAGCACGGCAGCCATGGCCGCGGGCGTGCTGGCCTTCATGGTATCGCGCGGCAGCAGCATGCTGATGGAGGGAATTGAGGAACTGAAAAACATGACCGGCAAATGGGAAAGCGCCATTTGCATGGTTTGCGGCATTACGGCCGGGTTGCTGATGGGGTTGGGCAGTTCGATGTGGAAGGAATCGGTCGTGATTAACCGCATTTCGCTTTTCGGAGTGCCGTGGATGATGCTGGTTCTGGTATGCCTGATGCGTTGGAATTATGCGCCGCACCAGCGACACTATCTTTACCTGGGATTCTTCTTCCTCGGCATCTGCGCGACCATCCACCAGACCTTGACCATGGCCATCATGGGCATCGAGATTGGCGTGGCGGCGCGCGATGCGAAGTTGGGGCGCGATCTTTTCGCCCTCAACAGCGTGGTTTACCTGCTGGGTCTGATCGCCAAGGCGGCGCACATGGTGACGTTCTTCGACGCGACCACGCCGATGGTCTTCACCATTTACAATGG
This sequence comes from Limisphaerales bacterium, assembly GCA_052139695.1. Taxonomy (GTDB): domain Bacteria; phylum Verrucomicrobiota; class Verrucomicrobiia; order Limisphaerales; family Palsa-1400; genus PLGF01. The sequence goes on along the minus strand of JBKQWF010000118.1, from coordinate 5,053 downwards.
CGTCGGCGTCGGCTCGCTGGCCGCCTGCGCTTACCTGACGATCAAAACCAGCGGGATCGGCACGGAATGGAAAGCGGTCCTCCTCATTGGGTTGCTTTCGTTTTGCGGGGCGAGCTTCTACTTTTACGAAGCGATTTCCGGCATGACCAATCCGCCGATGGAATGGGGCTATCCCCGGACCGTCGAAGGCTTTTGGCACGCCCTGAGCCGCGGTCAATACGAGAAGATCAACCCGACGGATGTCTTTAAAGACCCGGGGCATTTCCTCATGGAGCTCGAATTGTTGGTCACCGGGTTGGCTGACGCCTTTAGCTGGGTCGGAATGTTTTTCGCGGCCCTGCCGTTCCTCTTCCTGCTGAAGATGAAGAAGCGCGAGCGTTCGTGGATGATTATTATTGGCGCCATTTATCCCTTCCTGGGGGTGCTTCTGGCCATCACCCTGAATCCGACGCGCGAACGGCAGACCGCGGATTTGGTCAAAGTCTTCTTCACCGCCTCCCATGCCATCGTCGCTCTTTTGATCGGGTATGGGCTGGCGCTGACCGCGTCCTTCATGGCGACCAATTACCAAAGGTTCCGCCGCTGGGGACTGGTCGGGGCGGGCGTGGCTGTGGCTTTGGCGCTCTATTCTTTGATGGACACAACGGCGAAAAACTACTTCGGGTTGAGCGGAGAACTGGATTTGGGAGCGTTGCCGCATTGGATTGCGCAATCGTTTGCGCCGGATCAATTTGGTTCACCAGTCATTGCCAGCCTCGGCCTCTTATTGATGACGCTTGTTTTTCTCGGCGCGGTGTTCTTTTACCGAAACCGCGCGCCTCTCGGCATCGCCCTGGGACTTTTTGCCATGCTTCCGGTCTATTCCGGGATGTCGCACTGGTTCCACAGCGAACAGCATAACCACTGGTTTGGTTACTGGTTTGGCCACGACATGTTCACCCCGCCGTTTGTCGGGCCCGATGGGAAACTGACCTACGACGCCAAATTGCGCGACGCCGCCGCCAAGGGATCGCATGGCGTTATGGTCTATCCTGAAATGGCCCGCGATGCCGTGCTCTATGGCGGCACCGATCCGGGCCGCTTCTGCCCCACCTATACCATCTTCTGCGAAAGCTTCATCCCGCACGCCCGCCAGCCTGATCAGGACCAGAATTATGATCGGCGGGATGTCTATATCATCACCCAAAACGCCCTGGCCGACAATACTTACCTCGATTACATCCGCGCGCAGTACAATCGCAGCGCCCAAATCGACCCGCCGTTCTTCCAAAACTTCTTGTCCGGTTCGCTGCCGACCGTTTTTCACGGCCCGATGCGCGCCTTCGCGTTTTTGGATGACGTTTTTGAAGGGCTCGGAGCAAAAGTGGAGAAGCGGCGCCGCACCGGCACTTCCTGGTTCACGCCGGAGCAGATTACCAATCCCAAAGCGTTGGCCGGAAAATTGCACAAAAGCCCCAGCCAGGATCCACTCTCGCAATACCTCTACGCGAGGCTTAAGCCGGAGACGCAACACCTGGTAGATGCGGGCGGCGAGGATTCGGCCTTGCGCCGGGCCTTAGCCGAGGATTTGAACGCCGTCCTCGGCGGTACCAATATTTACGAGGCGGACCGCTTCAAAAGCATCAAGCTGCCAATTCTGATTGAGCAGGCCGCCTCTGAGAAAGGCGCGGCGGGCATCAACTTGACTGCTAATAACGTCATTCGCCTCAACCGCCGCCTGCTGGAGGAAGCCTATCCAGACGACATTTCCAAGAGCCTCGGCGGCGTGTATCCGGACACGGAGATTTCCACGGACTCGCCCGAGGACTCGCAGGAATGCTTTAACGAATACATTCAGGATGCGCAGCATCGTTTGCAGCATGACACGCAGTTTCCCAATGAACCGGCCCAACTCAAGAATGGCGAGGACGTGCATATCGACAACGGGCGCGTCCAGGTCGCCGGGCAGGTCGCGGTCATGAGCATTAATGGTTTGCTCACCAAGGTGATGTTTGAAAAGAACCCGCTGCACGAATTCTACGTGGAGGAAAGTTTTCCCCTGGATTGGATGTATCCGTATCTGACGCCCTTTGGCGTGATCATGAAGATCAACCGGCATCCGCTGCCGGAACTGCCGCAAGACGTTGTCGATAAAGACCACGCTTTTTGGAGCGAGTATTCCACCCGCACCATTGGCAATTGGATTACCTACGATACTTCCGTCAAACAAATCTGCGATTGGGCGGAGGAAGTCTATCTGCGCCACAATTTCAGCCACTTCACCGGCGACCGCGCTTTTATTCGGGACGACGACGCGCAAAAGGCCTTTTCCAAGCTGCGCAGTTCCATTGGCAGCAGCATTTACCTCTGGCGTTCGCAGCGGGCCAATCTCAAATATCCGGGCGAGCAGGCCCGCGTGACAAAGGAAGCGGAGTTCGCGCTCAAGCAGGCCTTCGCCTATTGCCCGTACAGCCCGGAAGCGGTCTTTCATTTGATGGAATTGCTGCTGAGACAAAATCGTATTGACGATGCCCTCGCCATTCTCCAAACCTGCCATAAACTGGATCCCTACAGCGGCCAGATCAGTGACTGGATCGAGAGGCTTTCGCGCAGCAAGACGGCCACCACTGGCGCGGCGGACGACCGCGTGAAGCAGGCCTTTGCCGAGATCCAGCGGGACATCGCCAACAACCAAACAAATGCCGCCCAGCAAAAGCTCGAACAGATCACTAAGCTCGCCGGGACGGACCCGAACATTCTCATGAGCGTGGCCAGCGCTTACTTGTCATTGGGCAACCAAGCCAAGAGCGACGAAGGCAGGCTGGCCTACCTGGGCAAGAGCGAAGAGGTGGTGGAAAAATTGACGCAAGTTCTGCCCGACGCTTACGAACCGCTTTATAATCTCGCGGTCATCCAGGCGGCCCGCGGCGAAAACGCCAAAGCGGTGGCCTCCTTGAAAAAGAGCCTGGCCCTGAACGCCAAAGACCCGAAGGGCGATCTCCGCAAACACATGTTTGATGACCCCACATTCGTGGAATTGCGGAAGTCGCCGGAGTTCCAAACGGCCTTCGGCGCCAAGCCGTAGATTTATCTTATTGGTCCTCTGGCTCTTCCTGCTCCAGAAAGCGGCGGATTCGCCAGAGGGCCCATCCGACAATCGATAGCACAAAGACCGCCAGGCCCAGGCCGGCCCCGATTTCCGGCAGCTTCTCTTTCGGCACAAAGCGCAGCGGATAGAGAAACGCGGCCACGGCAGACAATAGTAAAATCCCCTTCGCGGCCTTCCGCGCCAGACGCTGCCGGGGCGAGGCCGCGCCGCCCAGCAGCACTTTCCATAACCAAAGCACCGCCAAGGTGCCGCCGACAAATCCCAACCCGCTAACCCAGGAAACGCGAAAATAAAATCCGCCCGGCCCGGACTGCAACGCCTGCAAACTGGCTGCCATCGCCCCGCAGGCCAGCGCCGTCCCCAGCATCATGATGCGCACCAAACCGCTATCGCTGCCCTTTTCTACGTTCATAACGGTACGCTACTTCATATCCCGCCTCGCATCAACTGTCGGCGAGCCGCTGGTGCGGTTTAAAATGTCGGGCAATGGACAATGATAATTGGTGGGGCGGCGCCGCCGCCTGCGCTTTACACGCATCGTAACCATTCAGGTAGGGACGCCTCGCCGAGGCGTCCAAGGTGGTTTGCGTACCAGTGGACGCCTCACCGAGGCGTCCCTACCGTTGCGGCGCGATTTCCGCACCTGAACAGTTCCCACGCATCTTGCTCGTGCGCGCAGTGTTCAGCGCCGGCGCGGCCTGTTTGTAGGACTACAATCCGGCACGATACAAAGCCTCAGGGGCGTTTACAAAAACCAAGTGCTCATAATCGGCGTGACGGGTGCGTTTTTCCACCTCCATGCCGAGTTTGCGAGCCAGCCCCTGCGAGGGCAGATTCTCCGGCCGGACCAAGGCCACCACGCGGGTCCTTCCTAACTTATGGACAGCGTAATCCATGCTTGCGCCCGCTGCCTCGAACGCGAAACCGCGGCGCCAAAAAGGCCGGTGAATGATGTAGCCGAGCCCGATTTCCTCGCGATCATCCACCGCTTGAATCAACAGGCCCGCTTGGCCGACCGGTTGGCCGGATGCCTTTTCCACCACTAGCCAATACCCAACGCCATCTTTTGCGTATCGTGCCTGCTGGCGATTTATCCAGCCCTCGGCTTCCTCACGGTTATAACATTTCGGCCAGAACCGCATCACCTCAGGATGGCCCAGCATTTCCGCGATGAAATCAAGATCGTCCAAACACATCTCCCGCAAGAGCAAGCGAGGAGTTTCCAGAATCGGTTTCATGGCTTTGCCGGGCATCCTGTGTAGGGCAGAGATGGTCAAAAGCAAGCCATGCGGTTCTTCATAAACCTTTCCAGACGCCAGCTTAGGAACTCCGGACGCGGCGCGAAACGATCTGGAAGAGATATTCTCTTGCCTTCGTAAGAATGAAACAAAAGATGCGAAGCAAGGTCTTGTGACGCTTTGACACGATCACAGAGCAAGATTGCAAAATCAGTCCCTATCCCGATCATTTCCTCCTCAAAAGCCCGATCGTGCGAAGCGCATAGGCAAAGTCCGTTTTGCGGATTAACACGAGAATCGTTTCCTACGCTCCAGGGAATGATGTGGCTCGCGATTAAAATTTCCGGGTGAGGAAGCCCATAAATGCAACATTTTCGGTTGTAACCAGAAAGCACCGAAGCGCGGAAAAAACTCTGGTAAATGCGCTGTTTCCCCATTGCTTCGCGCTCGGTTGGACCGTCTACCTCGATTGGCACCGCAGGATCGTGTGAGATTGATTGGCCTATTGTTCGCCGACGAATGCCATCTGCTTCGATAACTAATTTGGCCCAGTCAGAGTTAAACTCGTGCCATATCGCTCGATCCAATTTGCTCGTATGGGTCTGAGCTGGACCCCGGAATTTAGACCAGTGGTTAAGATGGACTTTTATAGGTCTGCTGTAGATAAGAAAGAGCAGATTTATGAAAGCAAAACGGAAACGACATAGTGCGGCCTATAAGGCCAAAG
>JBKQWF010000117.1:0-62214 GCA_052139695.1 Limisphaerales bacterium | reverse complement strand
GCTTTACGCTGCATCCATTCCAGCCGCAGGCTGGATCAGTTCTGGAAAGAACGGCTCAACGCTCAGGCTGCCCGCAACGATTCCCTGACGTTGGCCGAATAACAGAAGAATTCAGTCGTGCGCCCGCACGGAAAATCCTCCAACCGTTTTTAAAACCTCCCAGCATGTGATTTTGTCCTTTTTCCGTTCCAAACCAAATTTCAGAAATCTGGATTTTATCGCGCGGAGACGCGGAGCGCGCAGAGAAATTGCAAACCATTGCCAACCAGAGCGATCAGAAATTGATCAGTGTGAAGCCTGGTTTCCCCCTGCTCTTTTTGCCATGAATCATCAACGTCCTTTCTCTTGCTCCTCGCCATTAGAGGCGGGTCATGGCGCATTGTTGTTTCGACAAGAATAATGCTCTCGAACCGTATTAATTGCAGATGATGGTAAGGCATCAGTGACGGCGGACTTGGGAAAGGTAGGGTCGCCTCGCCGAGGCGACCGCTCCGGCAAGAAACACCCGCGGACAACTCGGCGAGGCGTCCCTACCCTCCATGAATGACCTATTGCGGCTGATACCATGCGTCCCATGCGTCAAGGGACGGCGGATATGGGAAGTGTGGGATCCTCTCGCCGAGTCAGAGCGCATTTCAGATTCTCCTTTTCCTTTCTCTGCGCGCTCCGCGGTGATTGACAGGATGAACAGGATGAACAGGATGAACAGGATGAACAGGATGAACAGGATGAACAGGATGAACAGGATGAACAGGATTCGGAGATGGAAGAAGAGCCAGTTGGTAAATTACCTCACCGCGACCGGAATTGAGATCGGCCTCCTGCTGAACTTCGGCGCACCGCGATTGAACTATAAACGCAAGAGCCGGATCTATCCTGCAAAGCAACCTCCCAAAGATTTTATCCTGTAAATCCTGTTCATCCTGTCCGTTATGGTCTTTATGAGGTAGCTATAAATCCGTGCCTCACGGTCTCTTTTCCGGCTCTTGTGCCTCTGCCAATTTGGACTCTGTTTCCCACCCTCCGCCCAAAGCTTTGTAGAGCGAGACGAGGTTTGCCGAGACGGTGCGTTCGCTTTGCACCAGTTGATCCTCGGCCTGATAGAGCGACCGTTCTGAGTCAAGCACATTGATGAAGTTGGCCAGGCCGTTCGCGTAAAGCTGGTTGGCCAGGCGCAAGGACTCACGGCTGGACTTCACCGCGTCCGCCAACTCGCGCCGGCGCACTTGTTCCTTGGCGTAGGCCACGAGCGCGTTCTCAACGTCCTCAAAGGAAACCAGCACGGTCTTCTCGTAACTGGAGAGCGCCTGTTCCTGCCGCGCGTTTTGGACCTTAACGTTGGCGCGGATGCGGCCGGCGTCAAAAATATTCCACTGCACCGTGGGGCCAAACGACCAGAATCTGCTTCCCCCCGCGAACCAGTCGCTCGCGCTAATGCTTTGGTATCCCGCCACCCCGGTGAGAGAGAACTTGGGAAACAAGTCCGCTTTGGCAACACCGATTTGCGCGTTGGCCGCGGCCAGTTGCCGCTCAGCCCTCTGCACGTCCGGGCGGCGCAAAAGCAGTTGGGAAGGCAGGCCCACCGGAACCGCCGGCGGAGCGGCGGGGATGGGCGCCACCGCGGACAATTCCGCCAGCAGCGCGCCGGGCGGCTGGCCCAACAGAACACCCAGCCGGTGGATGGAAGTCTGGAGCAAACTCTCCAGCGCGGGGACTTGGGCGCGGGTGGTGGAGAGCAAGGTGGAAGCCTGTTGCACATCAAGCTCACTCGTCAGGCCATGCTGAAAACGGTCTTGGGTGATGGACAGGTCCTCTTCCTGCGCCGCGATGTTCTCGCGGGCAATGGTCAACCGTTGCTCATAACCGCGCGCGTCAACATAATTCCGCGCGACTTCCCCGATCAGCGTTACCAGCACGTCGCGCCGGCTGAATTCCGCGGCGGCCACTTCGGCCTGGGCCGCCTCCTTGGCGCGGCGGACGCCGCCGAAAACGTCCAGCTCCCAGGAAGCGTCGAAGCCGGCCTGATAGACATTGTTTTCAAAAGGGATGTTCGCCGGCAATGGAAACTCGCCGATGATCGGCTGGTTCTTGCTTTGCCTTTGCCGCTCGTAGGAGCCGGAGGCGTTGGCGGATGGCCAAAGGTCAGCCGAAACCTCTTTATATTGCGCCCGTGCTTCGCGCACGCGGGACACCGCGATCTTCAGGTCGAGGTTGGATTGGACGGCCCGGCCAATCAGCGCGTTGAGCTCGGGATCATGGAACTCATTCCACCACGCGGCGACGGAGGCGGCATCGTTCGTCTCACCGCCGTTCAGAGGCTCGGCCCACTGTGCCGGGGCCGCTGCGTTCGGCCGATGATAATCTGGCCCGACAGTGCAGCCGTGCAGGACGAGAAGCGCGAGCGCGAAGCCCATTTGAGGAATTCTATGATTCATAATCAAGAAAGGATTCTAAAACCCTATAGTCATCGTGTCTCTTTTAATGTGCGGCCACCAGTCCCTTGACGATGACGCGTTTGAGAAGCACTGCCAAAGGAATGGCGACAAAGCAGAGCAATGCCAGCCAGCGGAAATCATCGATGTAGGCCAGCATGTTGGACTGCTGGAGCAGTGACCTGTAAATGGACCCGTCAGCGAGTGTCTGGGCCTGGATCGAACCGACTTGGGAAGCAAGAGCGGCCTGAACCATTTTCACTGTGTCTTGATAAGCCGGATCGTATGGCGTCACATGGGTGACGAGCGTTGCCTGATGAACCTGCGCGGAACGGGTCACCACCGTGGTGACCAGCGCGATGCCGATACTGGCGGCCAGATTGCGCGCCAAGGCGAAGATGCCGGTGGCATTGCCCATTTGCTCCTTTTTGAGCATGCCCATCGAAACAGTCATCAGCGGGACCATGCAGAGCGCGAGACCAACGCCCTGAAGAAAATTTACCCAGAAGATGTTGTTCGGGGCGAATTCCAGGTTCAGGTTTCCCAGCATCAAAGTCGCCACCCCCGTCAGAAGGAAGCCGGCGCCAATCAGCTTCCGGTTATCGAATCGATTCACCATCAGACCCACCACCGGCATGGCGATTAGCGTGCCCAAGCCGCGAGGCGCCTGGGCCAAGCCGCCTTGGAGAGCGCTGTAGCCCATCAAGCCTTGCAGGAAAAGTGGCAGCAATGTCATCGGATCGTAGGCGAGAACAGCCGCGATGCTGATCAGCACCGTGCCAACGGCGAAGTTGCGGTTCTTGAACACACGCAGGTCGGCGATGGGGTGGTCGCTGGATAATTCCCGGATGACGAACCCAATGCATGCTGCTGCTGAAATCACCGAGAACCAGCGTATCCACAACGCCGCGAACCAATCGGCGTCCTGTCCTTTATCCAGCACGGTTTGCATCGTGCCCAGCCAAAGCGCCATCAACCCGAATCCGATTCCGTCAATGCGGCTCGGCCTGGCTTTCCGGATATATTCCGGGTCGAAGACAAAACGGCGAATCAACCAGAAGGCCAGGAGGCCCATGGGAAGATTCATGTAAAAGAGCCAGCGCCACGAATAATGGTCGGTGATCCACCCTCCCAGCACCGGGCCGAGCACCGGCGCGATGATGACACCCAGACCGTAGGTGGCCATGGCGATGCCATGTTTCGCGGGCGGAAAACTTTCCAGCAATATGGCCTGGGAAAGAGGCTGCAGCGCCCCACCGCCAGCGCCTTGCACAACCCGCGCGATCACCAGCATCCCCAGGCTGGGCGCCACTCCGCAGCCCAATGATGCCAAGGTGAAGAGGACGATGCACGCCAGCAAGAATCGCTTCCGGCCAAAGAACGAAGAAAACCAGGCGCTGGCCGGCAAGACGACCGCGTTGGCAATCAGGTAGCTGGTCTGCACCCAGGTCGCTTCGGTGTTGGATGCCGAGAGCGTGCCGGCAATGTTGGGCAGCGAAACGCTCACGATTGTCGTGTCCAGCACCTCCATGAAGGTCGGCACAATCACCGCGGCCGCGACGAGCCAAGGATTTACCTTGATGGCGGATTCGTTGGTGTCCACGAGCGCAAATTCCCTCGCTATTTTACGCGCACGCTGGGTTCAACGGACATGCCGGGGCCGAGCGTCAGATCGAGATTCGGGACCGCGTCGAACAGGATTTTCACCGGGACGCGTTGCACCACCTTGATGAAATTCCCGGTGGCATTCTCCGGAGGGAACATGCTGAAGCGCGCGCCAGAGCCGCTTTGAATGCTCTCAACATGCCCGCCAAATCTGCGACCGGGATAAGCGTCCACCTCGATTTCCACAGGCTGGCCAACGCGCATTCGAGCAAGCTGCGTTTCCTTGAAGTTCGCGATAATCCACAGCGGACGCGAGACCATCGCCATCAGCGCCTGGCCAGGTTGCACGAAAGCGCCTTGCTCCACCGTGCGGCGCGTCACGTGGCCGTCTTCAGGAGCGGTCACCTTGGTATAGGAGAGATTGAGTTCAGCCTGGAGGATTGCCGCTTCGCTCTGCCGAATGTCCGCCGCCGCATTTTGGATGCTCGCCTGGCTCAATCCAACTTGCGCCTCGGCCGCGAGGACTTTGTTGCGCGCCACTTCCACCTGCGCCGCGGCGGAGCGGGCCTGGCTTTCCACCAGATCCAATTGGCTGCGGGAAACCGCGCGGCTTTCCACAGCCTGGTAGCGTTTTAAATCGGCTTGAGCTCGACTCGCCTCCGCTTCGGCGGCAATGACACTGGCCTTTTCCTCTCCGGCCTTGGCCTGGTCAACCGCGAACTGCGCGTTGGCTTGGGCTAGCTGGCTTTTGGCCGCCGCGAGGCCGGCCCGCGCCTGCTCGAGCTTTGCTTCGTAATCCCGGGAATCAATTTCCAGCAAGACATCGCCCCGCTTGACCGCCTGGTTGTCCTGGACGAGCAATTGCGCCACCCGGCCGGCGACCTGCGGCGCAATCGGCGTTACATGGCCTTCAATTGAAGCATTATCCGTGGTTTCGAATGGCGCTATGAATCGGAAATAATAGAGGCTGGCGGCAACCACTATCAGCAGCCCAACAACCGCCAGGACAATGGCCCATCGGCTCCGCGGGCGATCCTGGTCCGCTGGCCGAGTCGCTTTCCGTTGGCCATCGAGTCTGGGGTCCTTCTCCAAATTGGCCTCAATCTGGCCGCGACGATGGCCAGTTTTCTGCGGCGGCGACGCAGCCGGCATTTCATTGCGGTCCAGAGATTTCACAGGTTGGGGGTGTTCGTTCATGTATTACTTAGAGCCGTTGTGTGACGAAGGCGCAGTGGAATCGCCGGCCTGGCAAGCGGTCTGCATTTGGGAATCAATGGCTTCCTTGCTGACGGTTCCGACAGTGAGGGCACGAAGCGCTCCGTCAACGAAATAGAGCAGCATCGGGACGGATTGCACTCCATACGCCAGGCTCAAAGCGGGATGGTTGTCCGCATTGACCTTGACGATTTTCCACCGTCCGCCGCACATCCGCGCAACCTCGTCCAGCACCGGATTGAGGATCTGGCAAGGCGTGCTCCATGGCGAACAGAATGCAACCAAAACGGGACGATCCGCTTTGAGAACTTCCGCTTCAAAGTTTGCTTCGCCGACCTCCGGGATTTGCTTGCCGCCTTCGTTCGTGTTCATATTTTTGAATTCATGATGAATCCGGTTTCCTAAAAGCAGTAATGATACCAACAACCGTTTGAAGTTTTATAAAGCTCTTATGGACAGCGCTTAACAAACTTCGACAAATCGCCGCGCGAGGGTCAAATTATTGCACATTCAAAAAATTGACCGTTCCATCTTGAAACTCTCGTAAAACCTCTGGCATAATTCAGTGGTCATGGATTCAGCCAGTAACAGTCGCTTTGACCCCAATTACGCGGCGCAGTTGCTGTTGGACATTGCGCACGAACAGTCGTTGGATAGTCTTCTGCAGAAGGTGGTAACCAGCGCTGTGGGACGTGCTGAAATGGCGTGCGCCCAAGTGTGGTTGGTTGACAAAGGAGACATCTGTTCCGCTTGCAAGTTAAGAGAGCAGTGCATGAACCAGGGGCATTGTCTGCATCTTGTGGCCGGAAAAGGGGTGCCATTACGAGGCACGGAAGCGGAAGCCCCCTATTTTGGCGATCTCAAAGCCCGGATTCCGCTTGGCGTGGGCTTGTTTGGAAGGGTGGCTGCGACGGCCCAGCAGATTAAACTGGCAGGCCTGGAGATGATCGGAAACGAGATGACCGGGCTGGAATGGGTGCGACAAGAACAAATCCTCGTCATGGGAGGCACGCCCATCATTTTCAAAGGCGAGGTTTTGGGAGTGATCTCGGGGTTTAGCCGCCATGAATTGTCGGAGGAAACCCGGCCTTGGGGCCGGATCTTTGCGGACCACATCGGTGCCGCCATCGCCAATGCCCGGGCGTTCTAGGAAATACGGCGTCTCAAGGCGCAACTCGAGCAGCAAAACGCCTATTTGCAAGAAGAGGTGGTCGAAGCCAAAGCCTTCGGCGACCTCGTCGGGCAGAGCGCGGCGTTGCGTCAAGTCGTCAGCCAAATTGACCTTGTGGCGGCGACGGAAGCCTCGGTCCTCATCCTCGGAGAAACCGGAACCGGCAAGGATTTGGTCGCGCACGAGATCCATCGCCGCAGTCCGCGCAAAGACAATCCCCTGGTCCGGGTCAACTGTGCTTCGATCCCGAAGGATCTTTTTGAAAGCGAGTTTTTTGGCCATGTCAAAGGCGCCTTTACCGGGGCGATCAAGGACCGCGCGGGCCGCTTTGAAACCGCCGAGGGCGGGACCCTCTTCCTCGACGAAATCGGGGAAGTTCCTTTGGAAATGCAGAGCAAACTGCTGCGCGTCTTGCAGGAGAAGCGTTATGAGCGGGTCGGGGAGGACCGGACCCGGCACGCGGATGTCCGCATCATCGGCGCCACCAACCGGGACTTGAAGAAAGAAGTGGCGGCCGGCCGCTTTCGGGAAGATCTTTATTACCGGCTGCATGTTTTCCCCATCCACGTCACCACCCTGAAGGAGCGCAAGGACGACATTCCGCTCTTGGCGAAACATTTCGTTGATTTATCTGTCAAAGAACTGCGCTGCCCCAAACCCCGCTTGACGCGGGCCTCGGTGGCCAGACTTCAGAACTATGACTGGCCCGGCAACGTGCGCGAACTGCGTAACGTAATTGAACGCGCCGTCATCCTGGCCCGGGGCGGCCCGCTGCAATTCGATTTGCCGGTGACAGATTCCACCCCCTCGCCGCCTTCCATCCCGCCCCATCCTGGCGCGAAAGCCGGCCTGGAATACTTCACGGAAGCGGAAATGCGGCGTCGCGAGCGCGAGAATCTGGCTGCGGCCCTTGAAAGCGCCGGCTGGAAGATTAAAGGAGTGGATGGGGCGGCGGAACTCCTGGGCGTCAAGCCCACCACCTTGCTGGCGCGGATGAAAAAAATGGGATTGAAAAAGCCCGACCTGCCCGTGTGATTGACTGCTTTAGGGCGCCGCCACTTTTTGCTTGCGGCTCTGCCGCCTTGCGCCTACTTGACGCCCACCAGTTCGGCAATTTTAGCGGCAATTCCCGCCGGCTCTCGCATGAGCGACTCCCCCACCAGGACCGCTTGGGCTCCGGCGCGCCGCACCCGTTCCACGTCGGTGCGGGTGTGCAGGCCGCTTTCCGCCACGACAAATCTGTCTGGCAGTCCTGCCGCCAGCCGCTCGGTTACGGCAAGGTCCACGACAAAGGTGTCCAAATTGCGGTTGTTAATGCCGATGAGGTTGGCGCCGGCGGCCAAGGCGCGCTCCAGTTCTTTTTCATCATGCGTTTCAACCAGCGCCGCCAGACCCCCCTCCGTCGCAAGCCGATAGAAATGCTCCAATTGCGCGTCGCTCAGGATTCGCACAATCAACAGGATCGCGTCCGCCCCATTTTCTGCCGACTCCAAAATCTGCCTCTCATCAATGATAAAATCCTTGCGCAGCAGCGGCAACTTGACCGCCTCGCGCGCCTTCCGCAAATTCTCCAACGAACCCTGGAAAAATGACTCATCCGTCAGCACGGACAAACAACTCGCCCCGCCCGCCTCGTAGGCCCGCGCGATCCGGACCGGGTCAAAATCCGCGCAAATCACCCCGGCGGACGGTGAGGCCTTTTTTATTTCCGCAATAAGGGCCGGAGCACCACGCGGCGGACGCTGGAGCGCGGCCAGGAAATCGCGCGGCTTCGGGCGCGCCGCCCGAATCGCCTCCGCTGAGACCGGTCCGGCGGGCAGGTGCGCCACTTCTTTCCGCTTTTGCGCGACAATCTTGTCAAGGATATGCATCAATCCTCGTCCTTCACCCCAGCCATGCGCTTGAGCGGCCCGCCGGCGCGCAGCCAGCCGTTGACGAATGGGTCAAGCTCCCCATCCATCACCGCCTGCGTATTGCTCGTTTCCACCCCCGTGCGCAGGTCCTTTACCATGCGGTAAGGCTGGAAAACGTAGCTGCGGATTTGGTGACCCCAGCCGATGGCGCCCTTTTCCCCGTAAAAGCGCTCCAATTCGGCTTTCTGCTCATCGAGTCGTTTCGCGTAAATCTTGGAAATCAACAGGCGCATGGCTGTGGCGCGGTTCTGGTGCTGCGAACGCTGGCTTTGCGATGCGGCGATTAATCCCGTCGGAAGGTGGGTAATGCGGACCGCCGTCTCCACTTTGTTGACGTTTTGCCCGCCCTTGCCGCCGGAACGATAAGTATCCACCTGCAGCTCGGCTGGGGGCAGGACGATCTCCGCGCTGGTTTCCTCAATTTCCGCGATCACATCCACGCTGGCAAAACTGGTGTGGCGGCGCTTGTTGGCGTCAAATGGTGAAATCCGGACGAGCCGATGCACCCCCCGCTCCGCCTTGCAAAAACCGTAGGCATATTCCCCCCGCACCAGGAGGGTCGCGCTTTTCATACCGGCGGACTCGCCCGGAAGCACATCCGTCAATTCAAGTTCCCATCCTCGCGCCTCACCCCACCTTTGGTACATGCGCAAGAGCATCTCCGCCCAATCGCAGGCCTCGGTGCCGCCGGCGCCGGCGTTGATGCTCAGGATGCAATTATTCTTATCGTGGGGGCCATTGAGAAAAACCTTCAATTCCAGGCTGTCCAACTCCCGATAAAAACGGCTCAGATCCCGCCCCATTTCCGCCTCATGTTTGGCCTGTTCCTCCGGCGGTTCCTCCTGGGCCAGCTCCAGCATGACGCGGAAATCGTCCATTTGCCGCTCCGCTTTGAGCACGGGATCGGTCCTCTTGCGCAAGTTGTTGGCCTCGTCAATCAGTCCCTGCGCTTTTTCCCGGTTGTTCCAGAAGTTCTCCTGCGCCATCAAGGCGTCCAGCTCCGCCAGGCGCTTTTGCACGCTGGGGACGTCAAAGAAACCTCCGCAAATGGGCGACTTTTTCGGCGGCGGCGGGCAATTCCTCTTTAATCTTCTCGAACATGGCGCATAACATAGCGCACGAACTGCCCCGCGCAACGCACAAATTCCGCCTGCGTCCGCGCATCAGGCAGGGGCGTCCCTAATGTAATGTTTCAATGACACCTTTCGCTCTGCATCCGCGCTTAAATGATTCGGCATTACAAAGGGAGTTTTTCGGGAGGGGCGAGCGCCGCGAGCCCCATTATGACAAGGGCGTCGCGGCGCTCGCGGCGCTCCGCCCTCCCGTCGCGACGGACCATTGCATATCGAAGGGTTTTTCTTAGACCCGCTCGGGCAAAATGGCCCTGATAAAACGTGAGTTTTCTTTGCGAATGTATTTGTCCGCAACCGCCAGCCTGTTATAGGGTTATAAGGACATGAAAATGCTCCGGCCCTGCTTGATGAACACCCGACGGTCCTTGTTCCTGGCTTTTGCCTTGCTGCCGCTCCTGGGGCAAAATGCCTTTAGCCAATCCACCCCCGTTTTGGATTATTCCACCCTGAACGCTGATCTTGCGGCTCAAACCATCGGCAATGTGGTCATCACGAATTTTCAGAGTAATGCCGTGGTCAGCGTGCAGACCCTCAGCGAAACGTTGCAGATCACGGGCAACGTCACCATCGACGGGACGGACAACAACGTCGTCTTTGACGGAGCCAATTCCAATCGGCTGTTTTATGTGCATACCAATGCCCAGTTGGTGCTCAAGAACCTGCTGCTTCAACATGGCCGCAGCACCAACGGCGGCGCGATTTTCAACGCAGGCACCCTGATCCTCAGTAATTGCACGTTTGCCGGCAACTTCGCTTCCAATCTTCACGGCATCAACGGCCTCAGCGCCATCACCAATACCTTCACCAATGGCACGGCGGCGTCCGCCGGGCGCCCCGCGATGGGCGGGGCCATTTACAGCCTTGGGCCTTTAAGTGTTTATTATACCGCTTTTGTCACCAATGGAGTTATCGCCGGGGCCGGGGGAACCGGTGGCGCTGGGGCCTCTTCTACGGTTGAGGGCGTTGCGGGCACCAGCGGCGGCAACGGCGGCCCGGGTGGGGACGCTTTTGGAGGCGCCGTCTGCGGCATCGGTTACAGCAACGTTTTCTTTGCCACGGAATTCATCGGCAACACCTGCGTGGCAGGAGCAGGCGGCAACGGTGGAGCAGCCGGCATCCAATTGCTCATTCAGAATGCCAGTCTAAATGGCGACACCGGCCAAGGAGCGGGCGGCGGGGCTGCGGCGGGAGGAGCGGCTTATTTTACGGGTTCGCTTCAGATGTCAAATTGCCTCTTTTACGATAACATTGTCGTTGCTGGCGCCGCTGGCGCGGCTCTCCTCTACAATACTGGCGCCGGTTACAATGGCATTGCCGGCGCGCCTGCGGGCGGAGGCGGGCTTTATCTCTCTAATTCCGTGCCCTCCGCCTTCATCGAGAACACGATCTTCTTCGGCAACCAGTGCAACGGCGGCGATGGTGGCAGCGCGGCCGGCGGTTCGACCACCGCCGGCAATGGCGGCTCGGCCCTGGGCGGCGGCATATTTTCGGGCGCGGCCAACTTCACGATGCTCAATTGCACCCTGGCGACAAACACCCTTTATGGCGGACTTGGCGCGGTTGATTATGGCACCAACGGCGTCGCCGGCGCGGACGGAGTTACTAATGGCTGGCAGATTTATCAATTCACCGGGACTGCCCGGCTGGCCAATTCCATTCTCTCAGGCGGCGCCGGGGCCAACGCGGTCGGGGCCGTTGATGGCGGGTTCAACCTCATTTCCGACGCCAGCGTCGCCAAAACCACAGCCAACACCCGCTTAAACATCAATCCGGGATTGGATTCCGGGCTTTCCAGCGATGGCGGTCCTACCCTCGGGCCGACGATCAACGGCGAAGCCATTCCCATGCAGACGCTTGAGCTTATCGCGGGCAGCCCCGCCTCTAATGCCATTCCCGGAGTGCCAGGATTGAGCTTCCCCGCAACCGATGAACGGCTCCTCGCCCGCGGAACTCCGGGCAGCATCGGCGCCTTCGAAGCTCATACGATTCAAACTGCTTCAGTCGCCGCCGCCAGCATCACCCTCCAACCTGCGAATCAAACGGCCGCGCTCGGACACCCGGCCTATTTTACTGTGGGGGCCGCCTCCAGCGTGCAGGACCCCAACCCGCTCGGTTACCAATGGCAGCTCAACGGTTCAAATCTCGTTGACAACGGGAGTTTCTCCGGCACGGCCACGCCCATCTTGACCGTCAAAGATGTCAGTTCCGCGGACTTGGGCAGCTACCAGGTGTTTGTCAGCCCGACTTTGCTGGACAGCATCACCAGTAGTTCGAACGTTTTTCTTTTGGTGCCGATTCCTCCCTCCTTCAAATCTCAGCCTGTCAGCCGCCTCAATCAGCCCGTCGGCGCCGTCGTGACCTTCAGCGTCAGCGTGGGCGGCGCGCCGCCGTTCTTCTATCAATGGGAATCCAACGGAGTCCCGCTCTCTGACGGCAATGAGTTCTCCGGTTCAGCCACCAGCAACCTGACGATCAACCCGGTCAATTCTCAGGATGCCGCCAGTTATTCAGTCGTGGTGAGCAATCTCTATAAGAATGTCACGAGCGCGATGGCCAAATTGACCGTCGTGGCGGACACCGCCAAGCCTTCCGTGACCATTACCTCGCCCGCGGCGGGCTCCCGCGCCACCAATTCCGTCATTACCGGCACTGCCTCGGACAATGCGCAGGTCACCAACGTTTTTGTCTGGGTCACCAATGTCTTCAATGGCGTGACAAATTACATTAATACGTCAGCGATTCTCTCGACCAACAGTCCGAAAAGCAAAACCTGGACCACCGTTACCAACGCCTTCCCTCCAGGCTCGAACACCGTCGCGGTGCAAAGCGTCGATTATTCCGGCAATCTTTCTCCTGTTTCCGTCCGCAAGTTCTTCTCCATCGTGCCCTCTGCCTTTACCCTCTCGTACGACCAAAATAACGGCACCGTCACGGGCAGCGCCTCCATCGCGGGCAACACGCCCCCCACCAACGGCGCGCAGCTTAATTTGGGCGAAGGTTACACCTTGGTGGCCAAACCGGCGCTCAATTATTTGTTGACCAACTGGGTTTTCTCCACCGGGATCGTCAGCAACGCCGCCACGCTCCATTTCGTCATGACGGAAGGCTTGTCGATCCAGGCGTATTTCGTGCCGAGCCCCTTCCTGCCGTTGGCCGGGATTTACAATGGCCTTTTCTTCCAAACTAATGACGCCGGCCCGACAGAACAAACCGCCGGGATCATCACTCATTTGTCGCTCGGCAACCTGGGGGCTTACAGCGGCACACTCATGCTGGGCGGCGCCGGTTATTCGCTGATCGGCGCCTTCAACATCTTTGGCCAGGCCAGTAATTATATCGCGCGCCCAACCGCCCACGGCGGGCCGGTCAGCGTCGTCATGAACGTGGCATGGACCAATAGTCAAATCACCGGATATGTCTCCGGGATGGATGGAGGATGGATTTCCCCCTTGGATCTGGAAGAGGCCGGCGGCAGGGGCACTTCCAGCCAGTCCACCTTGCTGCTTTCACCGTCCACCAACTCCGTCGGTCCGGTTCCGCCCGGTGACGGATATATTCTGTTGAGCAATCACCTCGGAACGATCAGCCTCGCGGGGGCCTTGTCCGATGGCTCCACTTTCAGCCAGGGCGTCCCCCTGGGGAAACTGGGAGATGTGCCCATCTTTGCCAACCTTTACAACAAAACCGGCTTCATCATGGGGCTGGTCAAGCTCACCAACAGCACGCCAATCGCGGAATCCAATTTCATTTGGGTGAAACCGCCAGTGCGCTCGGGCCTTTTCACCGAGGGCTTCACCAATTCGCTTTCGGCGCAAGGCTCCGCTTGGAATGCGGACCCTTCGCTGGCCCTCACTGGGACTTTGACCATTTCGAACTCCAGCTTGAATCTGAGCTACCAAGTATCCATCACAGACAAAGCCGTCACCAAGACATCCGGGTCAGCGAATTCATTGCAGGGGACCATCAACCCAAACACCGGCGCCATCACACTGTTTTTTGGCAATGGAGCCGGCAAAGCTACTGACACTGGCTACGCCGCCCTCTTGCAGGATGCCGTTGCGGGCGGTATCGGCGGCGGCGGCTATTTCGTGACCAAGACCGATGCTGGAATTATTTCTTTGACGTTGGCGGGGACGACGGCGCAATCAAGTTCTGACGGCGGAGCGGGGATCGTCGTCGTCAGTGAGCAGGGCGGACCCCCTCCCCCTCCAGTAAACATCGGCTCATCCTCCACGCCCACCGGCCCATAGCTTTTCCTTCGACACCCGCGCGGGGCATCTTTAGACTGCGTCCGCTTGGGCCAGGATACACAGTTAACGCCGATGATGGCGCAGTATCGCCGCATCAAGGGCGAACTGCCTCGCGAGGCGCTCTTGCTTTTCCGGTTGGGCGATTTCTATGAGCTGTTCTTCGAGGACGCCCTGGTGGGCGCGCCTTTGCTCAATGTCGCCTTGACCAAGCGCGGCGAGATTCCGATGTGCGGCATCCCCTTTCACGCTGCCAGCGGTTACATCGCCCGCCTGCTCAAGGCGGGACGAATCGTGGCCGTCTGCGACCAAATGGAGGACGCGCGCCCCGGTCAACTGGTGAAGCGCGCGGTGACCCAGATTCTCAGTCCAGGCGCGCATTTTGACGAACGGCTCCTGGCCCCGGAACGGAACAATTTCCTGGCCGCGGTCTATGCTTGCGGCAAATCCTTTGGCCTGGCCGCCGCTGACCTCACCACCGGCGATTTTACCGCGACTGAAGTCGAAGGCGAAACCGCCCTCCGCGCTGAGTTGGAACGTCTCGCCCCGGCGGAAATCATTCTTCCCTCCGCCGCCGAAGGCCTCGTCACACTCGCGCGGGGCCACGCCCCGGTGTTGAATCCTTACGACGATTGGGTTTTCGCCCCTGAAACCGCCCAATTCACGGTGCGGGACCATTTTAAAGTCGTAACCCTGGACGGTTTCGGCCTGAAAGACCGCCCCGCGGCGGTCGGGGCCGTGGGCGCGGTGATTCATTACTTGACCCAGCATTTGCGCCTCGACGTTTCGGCCCTCACGCGCCTGCGTTTCTATCAATCCTCCGAATTCATGGCGCTGGATTCCACTTCGCTGCGGAACCTGGAGATTCTCCAGCCGCGCCAGGCGGACGCCCCTCGCCAGGCTTGTCTTTACGGCGCAGTCAATCGCACGGTCACGCCGATGGGCGCCCGCCTCTTGCGCAATTGGTTAAGCCAACCGCTAGGCTCAACCACGCCTATTTCGCGCCGGCTTGAGGTGGTCCGGGCCTGGCTGGACAACACCGCGTTGCTGGATGATTTTCGCCGCGAACTGACTGAAATGTGCGATTTGGAGCGCGTCCTTGGCCGGCTGACCAGCGGATCCGGCAATGGGCGCGATCTCCAGGCCCTGCGGCGCGGCCTGGAAAAAGTTCCCTCAATCAAACAACTTCTGCTCCGTCTCCCGCCGCCCAGTTCTGCCGGACAATTGCCAGCCCTCCAGGACGAAGCCCCGCGCCGGCCGCCATTGGCCGATGAATTAGCCGGGCAACTGGCCGATGCTCCCGACCTCGTCGAATTGATTTCCCGCGCCATTGTCGAAGAACCCCCGCTCCCGCTGAAGGAAGGCGGATTGATTCGCGACGGCTTCGACCCTGCCCTCGACGAGCTGCGTTCCGCCACCCGCGACGGCAAGGATTGGATCGCCCAGTTGCAACGCGACGAGATTACCCGCACTGGCATTGCCTCGCTCAAAGTGCGGTTCAATTCCGTTTTCGGCTATTACATTGAGGTCACCAAATCCAATCTCGACAAAGTCCCCGCTCACTATATCCGCAAGCAGACCATTGCCGGCGGCGAGCGCTTCATTACGCCTGAGCTGAAAGAAAAGGAGGCAAAGATTCTGGGCGCGGAGGAACGCAGCGTGCGCCTGGAGTATGAGTTGTTCCAGCGCGTGCGCGAACAAGTGCTGGCGCAATTGCCGCGCTTGCAGCAAACCGCCGCCGCCCTCGCGCCCCTGGATGTCCTGGCCGGATTCGCCGAGACGGCGCGTCTGCATAATTACTGCCAGCCGGAGATGGCCGAGGACGGCATCATTGATATTCGTGAGGGCCGCCATCCGGTGCTGGAACAGGGCATGACTGGGGAACGCTTTGTTTCCAATGACGCCTATCTGGACAACGCCCGGCAGCAATTGCTCCTCATCACCGGCCCGAATATGGCAGGCAAGAGCACCTTCATCCGCCAGGTCGCATTGATTGTGTTGCTCGCCCATACCGGATGCTTTGTCCCGGCCGCCTCGGCGCGGGTGGCTTTGACCGACCGCATTTTCACCCGCATCGGCGCGAGCGACGACCTGGCTCGCGGGCAATCCACCTTCATGGTGGAAATGAGCGAAACGGCGAACATTCTCAATCACGCCACCGTCCGCGGCCTTGTTATACTTGACGAGATTGGCCGCGGCACCAGCACCTTCGACGGCTTGAGCCTGGCCTGGTCCATTGTTGAATATCTGCACAACGCCCTGGGCGCCAAAACGCTTTTTGCCACCCATTATCATGAGCTGACCGAATTGGCGGCCCGCCTTCCCCGCGTGCAGAATTTCAACGTCGCTGTGCGCGAATGGAATGACCAAATTGTCTTCCTGCGCAAAATCACGCCGGGCGCGACCGATAAAAGTTATGGCATCCAAGTGGCCCGTCTGGCCGGCGTGCCCCGGCCCGTGCTGGAGCGGGCCAAGGAGATTTTGTCCAATCTGGAAGAATCCGAGCTGACCCCGGAAGGAAAAGTGCGCCGCCAACCGCGCCGCGCCGAAGCCGAGAAATTGAAAAAACTCGGCCCACCCCCGCAACTGGATTTGTTCGGGTGACGAGAGGCCAATAAAATGCACACCATTCTTCAACGCCTGCGTGCTCTTGCCTCGGATGGGAACAGAACAGAGGCAACAGAGGGTGGGGCTGAGCTGCCGCTCAGCCCCAATTTCGGCCTTTTCAATTCCTGCTCTTTTCTCTCTTGAAGAAAAGGGGTTCCTAACGTTGCCACTTTTCATTGACACGAAACTGCCGGCAAGGGCAGCCTGCGAGAATGGTACGCCAACTGCGCCTCCAATATCCCGGAATGGAGTTGGGGTCGTATTTAAGCATTTCGCAAATGGAAAAGCGCAAGACGGGCCGGTCTCACATAAGCTCATAATGAGGCGCTTGCGGTTCACCTTTGTGTGGCCGAGTGGTATTTTCCACCGAAGGCTTGAAAACTGCGCGTGCAACATCCCGGTGCGCTTTACCACCGGCGCATTCTCTTCTGGCGGAAGCGCCGTGCCGGTATGGAATCCTGGAAAATCGCCCTTCATGAGCAACACCTAAAACCTGTTCAAAATCCTTCGGTAGGATTTTAGCCTTGACGCATTCTTGCTATCATTGCCGCGCATGGAAACATATACCGCCAAATCGCAGAGAAAGGGAAACAGCAGTGCATCCGGTCAGGAGAATGGCCCCGACGCCGCCGGAAAGCCTGCTTGCCGCCGTAACCCGAGCCTGATTGAACCGAATTGAGGTAAATTGAGCCACTTTTACCCCCCCGGGGGGGGTGCCGCGCCGCGCCCCGCCGCGATGCCCTCGCTCTCTCTTTTCGGGTACAAGAATTCTCTCACGCACCCGTAAGTCCTGATGAGCATCAATACAATGACGTTCGTTGCGTTGTTTTTGGCCTGGGGCGAGGCGCGAGGAGGGCGCATCCCCCGGAGTGGGGCTGCAACCGACGAGCAACGACGCCCCAGGCCAAAAACAGCGCAACCATCCGGGCGGCAGGCCCTTTTTGCCGCAGGCTTCGTTGCCTCCTCACAGCCCCAGTTTAGATATGCTCGTCGCTCGCGCCTCGCCTGCGCCAAAAATCCCTTGCCGCGGACGTCATCGTATTTATGCTCATTAGTTGTTATTATCCCCTCTGTGGCACCTTTGGTCCAATTCGTGACAAATAAGGCATTACTCAACAGCTTTCGCGTGTTTGGGCGGGAGGCACGGGGCTGAAGCCCGATGTTACTGAGAAACCGCCGTGACGCATTACCCATTACCTATTACCCCCGTTACCAACTCCAACCAACTCCCCTTTTTCTTCCATTCTGCATTGACCACCTGCGCTTCCCGGCGTTCATTAGGGGGTATTTTAATTTATGACTGAACAATCGTTGGCTAATCCTCCACGTCCTGCAGCGGGGGCTTCCGGCACCGTGCCCGCGCCTTCCGCCCTTTCCCATGATGATGTCACCGCCATTGATCAGTTGCGCGAGACCTACAGAACGCTGCGTGCTGAAGTGGCCAAAGTCATCATTGGCCAGGACGTGGTCATCGAACGGCTGCTCATTTGCGTGCTGGCCCGCGGACACGGGCTGCTCATGGGGGTTCCAGGGCTGGCCAAGACAACCATCGTCAATTCCCTGGCCCAGGTCATGTCCCTCCAATTCAATCGCATCCAGTTCACCCCAGACTTGATGCCTTCGGACATTACGGGGACGGACATTCTCCAGGAAACCGATCAACCCGGGCGGCGCGCCTTTGTCTTCGTCAAAGGGCCGCTTTTCGCCAATATCATTTTGGCGGACGAAATCAACCGCACCCCGCCGAAAACTCAGTCAGCGCTCCTGGAGGCCATGCAGGAACATCGGGTGACGGTGGCTGGGCGCTTTTTTCCGTTGCCCGCTCCGTTTTTTGTGCTGGCCACGCAAAACCCCATCGAACAGGAGGGCACTTATCCCCTGCCCGAGGCGCAGTTGGATCGCTTTATGTTTTTCATCCAGGTCGAGTATCCCTCGCGCGAAGAGGAGGGAAGGATCGCGCGGGAAACGACCGGCGCGGCCCCGGCGCGCTTAACCGAACTGATCGACGGTCCCCAGATCGTGGCCTTCCAGGAAGTGGTGCAGCGGGTGCCGGTGCCGGACCACATCTATGATTTGGCGGTGGACCTGGCCCGGCGGACCCGCCCGCGTGAGGCTGGCGCCGCCGATTGGATCAAGAAATGGGTCACTTGGGGAGCCGGCCCGCGCGCGGTGCAATATCTCATTCGCGGGGCCAAAGCCCGCGCCGTCCTCCACGGCAGCTACCTCGTACGCATGGAAGATTTAGAAGCGGTCGCGGCCCCGGTGCTGATGCATCGCATTTTGACCAATTTCCAGGCGCAGTCCGAAGGAGTCGGCAGCCCGGAAATCATCCACCGCCTCTTGCAGGAACTTCGAGGAGACAAACATCGTGGCTGAAACGACGCCGTTTCTTGACTCGCAGGTGCTCAATCGCTTGATGCACCTTTCCTTGCAAGCCCGCTCGCCCATGGAAGGTTCCGTTTCCGGCCTGCACAAGAGTCCTCATCGCGGCTCCAGCGTCGAATTTGCCGAGTATCGCAACTACGTGCCGGGCGACGATATTCGCCGCCTGGATTGGCGCGTCTTTGCCCGCACCGACCGCTTTTTTCTCAAGGAATACGAGGCGGAAACCAATCTGCGCTGCTATTTCGTGCTTGATTGCAGCGGGTCGATGAAATTTGGCAACAATCTCTACACCAAACTCGATTACTCCAAGCACCTTATTGCCACCCTGGCCTATATCATCGCGCATCAGGGTGATGCGGTTGGTTTAATGTGCGCGGCCGGAAAAACGTTTCTCGAAGTGCCGCCCAAGCGCAATCCCGCGCACCTCCGCACTTTGTTCGAGGCGTTGGAAAAAGCCGAGCCGCACGGAACCACGGGCCTGGTCGCCGCTCTGCATGATCTGGCGGAAAAGGTGCGGCGGCGGGCGCTGGTCATCGTCTTTTCCGACTTTTTCTGCGAGGTGGACGCGCTTTTGAATTGTTTTCAACATCTGCGCTTTCAAAGGCATGACCTGGCCATTTTCCATTTGCTGGATCGCGCGGAGCTGGAGTTTCAATTCGACCGCCCCGTGCGTTTTGTCGATCTGGAAAGTTCCGCCAGCATCGTGACCGAACCGTCCAGCATCCGGGACGAATATTTGCGGCAAATCGGGCTGTTCCTGGAACAGTTGCGCTCTGGCTGTCACGAATTTGGCGCGGACTATCGCCGTGTGATTACCGACCAGGGTTACGAGAAGGTCCTGGCGGATTTTCTGGTCGAACGGGCGGGCCTGACTTCGATGTCCCCCTAACATGGCACTCCTCATGGCCGGCAGCGTTTAGTTAATGACTTTTCTCCAACCATTCGTGCTGTTCGGATTGCCGCTGGTCCTCACGCCGGTCATCATTCATTTGCTCAACCGCCTGCGGCATCGCCCGAAGCCCTGGGCCGCGATGCGTTTTCTGGTCTCGGCCACGCGCAGCACTACGGCGCGCTCCAAGCTGCGCCAATTCCTCATCCTCGCTTGCCGCGTCCTGGCGGTGGCGGCGCTCATTTTCTTCGTCGCCCGGCCGCTCGCCGGCGGCTGGCTCGGCTGGGCGCTCTCTTCCGCGCCGGACGCCATCCTCATTCTGCTGGACCGTTCCGCCAGCATGGAAACGCAAAACAATGGAACCAGCCGGCGGCAGGAAGCCATCCAGATGCTGACCCAGGCGGCAGGGCAATTCGAGGAAACCAGCCATCTTATTCTCATTGACAGCGTGACTCGCGCTCCCCAGGAAATCTCCCGCGCCACCAACCTGGCCCAATTGCCCATCACAGGCCCCAGCGACACCGCCGCCGACCTTCCGGCTATGCTTCGCGCCGCCTTCGATTGGCTGGTGGAAAACCGCGCCGGCTCGGCGGAGATTTGGATCGCCTCGGACAACCAGCGGAGCAACTGGCTCCCGGACGATTCCCGTTGGAAAAACTTGCTTGCCCAGTTTGGAGGCCTTTCGCAAAAAGTCCGCGTCCGGTTGCTCGATCTTGGCCAAACCACGGCGGCTCCCAACGCCTCCATTTCCATCCGGGAACTGTTGCGCCGCCCGCGCGGCGATGGCTCGGAGTTGCAGGTCACTCTCGACCTCGAGCGCAATCGCAATACCGCCGCCACTTTGCCGGTCACCCTCACGCTCGACGGCGGACGTTCCGAGACGGACATTAAGCTCGACGGACCGGCCTTGCGCTGGCGGCATAGAATTGACTTGGGCAACCGGCGCGAAGGCGGCTGGGGGAGTTTTGCTTTGTCCGGCGACGCGAATTTGCACGACAACACCGCCTATTTTGTCTATGGCCCGGACGTCGCCATGCGGGCTGTGGCCGTGAGCACGGAGAAGGACGCCGTCCGATCGTTGCGCTACGCCGCCGCCACGCGCGCGGCTCTGCCGGCGCAATGGATTTCAATCTCGGATTTTGCCGGCGCTCCCCTCGACGGCGTTTCTCTTTTGCTTTGGCAGGCGCCATTGCCCAGCGGGGTCGAGGCCGATCGGGTGCAGTCGTTTGTCAACGAAGGCGGCACCGTGGTTTTCTTTCCGCCGGGGGAACCTGACGGCCGGCAATTCAGCGGGATGGGATGGGGCGATGTGCAAAACGCTTCCGAGCCGGAAGGCTTCCGCGTTTTGCGCTGGAATGAGGAGGAAGGCCCGCTGGCCCGCAGCGACGAGCATTTGAGTCTGCCTCTGCCGCAAACCTCCTTTGCGCGCCGGCAAGCCATTGTTGGCCGCAAGGATATTCTGGCCGCTTTCGACGATGGCGCGGCTTTTTTGGCCCGCCAAACTCTGGGCAAAGGCGAGGTGTTTTTCTGTTCAGTTCTGCCTCAGCCTGGCTGGTCAAGCCTCGGTGATGGTCCCGTCCTGGTTCCGATGTTGCAACGCCTGCTGCTGGCAGGCGGACGCCGCTTGCAGCAAGTTTCCACCGTTGCTTGCGGCGAGATGAACGCGACAGACTCGGCGCGACAGTGGGTCTCGGTCGATTCCACAACATCTAAAGACATCCGCTCGCAAGCCGGCATTTACCGCTCGGGAGACCGGTTGATCGCGGTCAACCGCCCGGCGGCGGAGGACGATCCTGAAATGATCGACACGGAGCAGGCGCGCAAACTCTTTGCAGATTTACCGACACAAACCTGGCAGGAGCACCCCGTTGGCATAGGGCGTTTGCAGGGAGAAATCTGGCGCCTCTTCGCTTTTGCCATGCTCCTCCTGCTGATGGCTGAAGGAATATTAATCCTGCCCACAAAAGCCGTCCCTTCTCCCCACCCAACCCGCCCGGCGCCAGAATCCACTCGCCGTCAGGAGCAGCCGGCATGACCCATTTCGTTTTTGCCGCGCCCCTCTCAGTGGTCCTCCCCGCTGCTTTGCTCTGGATGGGAGCGGCTTGGTTGTGTCTGGCCAATTGGCGTCGCTCGCCCAACCGCCGCGCCGCCGCGCGCCTCGAAGCCTTGCGCCTGTTGTTAATTTCACTCCTGACCGTGACCTTGCTTCGTCCGGAATACGTGGAGCGTTTGCAGCGCGCTTCCATGCCGGAAATCGCCATATTGACTGACGCTTCCGATAGCATGAAAACCCGCGACATTGCCCTCGATAACAGCATCATTAGCCGTCAACAATGGCTGTCCCAGGCAGTCGGGCGGCAATTCTGGCGGCCATTGCGGGCCAGCGCGAAAGTTTCGGTGGATTCTTTCTCCGCCCCTTCCACCAATGAAAACGCCCTCAACGGCACGGACCTTGATTCCGCCCTGGAAGGCACGCTCCACCGTTATAAGAATCTTAAGGCTGTTTTGCTTTTAAGCGATGGCGATTGGAACCTTGGCAAATCGCCCTTGGGCGTCGCCACGCAATACCGCGAGCAAAATATCCCTGTCTTCGCCGTCCCCATCGGGCGCGAAACACCGGTGCCGGACCTGGTTCTGGAATCTGTTTCCGCGCCGGCCTATGGCCTTTTTGGCGAGGAAATTGCCATCTCCTTCAAGGTCACAAGCCATCTGCCGCGCGAGGTGAAAACCGCCGTGTCCATTTCGGATAATTTCGGAGAATCCGCCTCCAAATCGATCACCATCCCGCCCAATGGGGAAGTTCAGGACTCCGTGCTTTGGTCGCCGCGCCAAGTCGGCGAAGTCACGGGCGCCGTCAAACTCCCGGTCGAAGCCGATGAAGCCATTGCTGAAAACAACCAAAGCGCCTTTCACATATCCGTCCGGGTGGAGAAACTCAAAGTCCTGGTGGTCGATTCCCTGCCGCGATGGGAATACCGTTACTTGCGCAACGCGCTGGCCCGCGATCCGGGGATCGACATGCGCTGCCTGCTTTGGCATCCGGACTTGGGTCCTGGCGATGGCGCCAATTACATTTCCGCCTTTCCCGACAGCAAGGAGGCCCTCGCGCCGTATGACGTTGTTTTTCTCGGCGACGTTGGCATGGGGAACGGCGAACTGACGGAGTCCAACGCGCGATTGCTGAAGGGCTTGGTCGAGCAGCAAGGGAGCGGCCTGGTCTTTGTCCCTGGTCAGCGGGGGCGGGAAGCTACTTTTCTGCATAGCCCACTCAAGGACCTGTATCCGGTGGAGTTGGACACGTCCAAACCGACCGGGCTTGGTTCGGAGAACGAATCGCAATTGATTCTGACCAGCTCTGGCCAGCGGCACTGGCTGACCCGCTTCGATTCCGACGAGTCAAAGAATGATGAATTGTGGAAACAGCTTCCCGGATTTTTCTGGTCCGCCGCCGTCGAAAAAAGCCGGCCTGGCTCGGAGGTGCTGGCGGTGCATTCCACCTTGCGCAATTCCTGGGGCCGCATGCCGCTGCTCGTCACCCGGTCGGCCGGGAACGGCAAAGTTCTTTTCCTCGGCACGGACAGCGCCTGGCGCTGGCGTCGCGGCGTCGAGGACAAATTTCACTACCGTTTTTGGGGCCAGGTCGTCCGCTGGATGGCGCATCAGCGGCATCTCTCGGAAAAGGACGGCATTCGTCTCACCTATAGCCCGGAGGCGCCGGTGGCGGGCGATTCTGTTTTTCTGCAAAGCACCGTGCTGGATCCTTCCGGCTTTCCCATCGACAAGGGGCCCGTCACGGGCAAAATCACCGCCCCGGACGGCCGCGTGGAGCGTTTGGACTTTGCGCAAGCCGACGGCGGCTGGGGCGTTTTCAAATCGCGCTTCACCGCGCAGGAAAGCGGTTCCTATAAAATTGAGGTGGCATCCGAACCGAATGGCCGCCACTTGGCGACCGAATTGCTCGTCGGGCGGCCTTTGCTGGAAAAGCAAGGCCAGCCGATTAACGCCGCCATCCTGAATGAAATCGCCTCCCTCACGCGCGGCGCGGTTTTCTCTCCGGCTGATCTGGACAAATTGGTGCGGCAAATCTCGCTCCTGCCCGAGCCGCGGCCGGCCGAGAAGCGCATACGTCTTTGGAGCGAGCCCGCGTGGGGCGGAATGCTCCTCGC
Source organism: Limisphaerales bacterium (assembly GCA_052139695.1). GTDB lineage: Bacteria > Verrucomicrobiota > Verrucomicrobiia > Limisphaerales > Palsa-1400 > PLGF01. The sequence continues at coordinate 38,451 of JBKQWF010000117.1, read as the reverse complement.
CTTGCTTACCATTTATTGGGTCGGCCGCAAGTGGGCAGGACTGATTTGAAAGCAAAGCCGTGACCACGGATGGCACGGATTTTCACGGATAAGCCTGGACAGAATAACCCCAGCCGCCGCCTCTTCATTATCCGTGATTATCCGCGAAATCCGCGATTTGGTTTTCATTCCCAACTTCCCTTACAGTCGCGCGACCAATAATTCCCGCTGGAAGAGCAATTCCTTGGGCAGATCGGCGTAAAGTTTGAGGGAAAAGTCGTCTTGCATGAGCGCTTCGCGGCGCCATTCCTCCAAGCCTATTTCCTGTGCCTTGCTCATGGCGGCGGGGTCAAAATCCTTCATTCCGCCCAAATCGAAGTCTCGCGGGCCGGGCACCCATCCCAGCGGCGCCTCCACCGCATCCGCGCGGCCATGCGTCCGCTCCACAATCCATTTGAGCACGCGCATGTTCTCCCCGAAACCTGGCCAGATGAATTTTCCGGTCGCGTCGCGCCTAAACCAGTTGACATAAAAGATGCGCGGCGGAACGGTCAGCAATTTCCGCAGACGCAACCAATGGCGGAAATACATCCCCATATTATAACCGCAGAATGGCAGCATGGCCATGGGGTCACGCCGAATGCGGCCAACTTCTCCGCTAGCGGCAGCAGTCGTTTCCGAACTCATGCAAGCGCCCACATAGACGCCGTGAATCCAATTAAAGGCCTGATAGACCAACGGGATCGCCGTGGCGCGTCGTCCGCCAAAAATGATGGCGCTGATCGGCACTCCATTCGGATCGTCCACCTCCGGCGCGAGGGCGGGATTGTTCTTCATTGGCGCACAGAACCGGCTATTGGGATGGGCCGCCGGATCGGGACTGCTCGGAGTCCAGCGATTTCCCTTCCAGTCCGTCAATTCCGGCGGTGGCACATCTGTCTTGCCTTCCCACCAGACATCCAAGTCCGGCGTCAGGGCAACGTTGGTGTAAATGGTGTCGCGCGCGATTGTTTTCATCGCGTTGGGATTGGTCCGGGAGTTTGTTCCGGGCGCGACGCCAAAGTATCCAGCTTCGGGGTTAATCGCGTAGAGGCGGCCATCGAGGCCGGGCTTCATCCAGGCAATATCGTCACCCACCGTGCGGATTTTCCACCCCGAGAGATGCGGTGGCGGAACGAGCATGGCGAAGTTTGTCTTGCCGCAAGCGCTGGGAAAGGCCGCCGTGACGTAGGTTTTTTCTCCGGAGGGCGATTCGGCGCTGAGGATGAGCATGTGTTCCGCCAGCCAGCCCTGTTGATTGGCCAGCCACGAGCCAATGCGCAAAGCGAAGCATTTCTTGCCGAGCAAAACATTGCCGCCGTAATTGGAACCCGTTGAAATGATGGCGTTGTCCTGCGGGAAATGGGCGATATAGCGTTTCGATGGAGCCATGTCCAACATGCAGTGCAGACCGCGGTTGAATTCATTGCCGTGACCCAGATGATCGAACGCCATCTGGCCCATCCGCGCCATGACCCTCATGCTCAAGACCACATAAATGGAATCCGTCAATTCCAAGCCCACCTTCGTCAAGGGGGAGCCTTTCGGCCCCATCAGGTAAGGCACCACATACAGGGTCCGCCCCTTCATGCCACCGGCGCACAGGCCGCGAAGCTTGGAGTACATTTCGGCGGGCGCGACCCAGTTATTGGTGGGTCCAGCCTCTTCAGACGTGGCGGTGCAAACAAAGGTCCGCGCTTCGCTCCGCGCCACGTCATCGACTGTGGAACGGTGATAGTAGCAGCCGGGCAGTTTTTCCTGGTTAAGCTTGAGCAGAATGCCGCGGGCGACGGCTTCTTTGAGGAGTGCTTCCTTTTCGGCTTCTGAGCCGTCACACCAGAAGATGCGATCCGGCTGGCAAAGCTTGGCCATTTCGTCCACCCACTGGAGGACGTCTGAATTTGATGTGTTTGGGTTATCCATATTGATAAAAGTCTATTGCCGTTCGTCCTGACGCGCGTCCCTCAAAACTTCAGGTTCAATGAGTCGGTAGTAATCCCCCATCATGCTCTTATACCCGACCCGCCTGAGGCAAGACTTTTTCCCAATCGCGGGGTTTGCAGAGATTGGGAGAAAAAGAGGCGATTCGGGCAGCAGACGCCAAGGAGGTGGGGGTGGGGAACCCCGCTGAAGAAACGTACCGCTACCCGAATCAAAATCCACCTATATCGTAAAGAGTTGTTCACAGTTGTCAACGCTTTAAATAGCTAAAAAAATGGCCGCCAAACCCGTCCCCCGTTCCCAATGGAAGTATGGCAGGGAACTGCTTCATTGCAAGCTCTTTAGCCTGGCTCCATAGGCAATGATGATGGTGGATAAGATGAGCGTGCCGATGCCACCCCCGATCAGCAAGTGCGCTTTCTTGCTGGAACCCTTCCATTCGTGAAGAATCCACCCCCACATCGTGCTGAAGATAATAATGCTTGCCATGTGCAGAGTCCAGGAAGCGAACTTGTACTTGCCCATTTGTGTTTCGCCCATGGTGTAAAAGAAGAACTGGAAGTACCAGGTCGTCCCCGCCAAGGCGCAAAAGAGATAGTTCGCCAACACCGGAACTCGGAGATCGGCCGCCGTGACTGTCCCGGCAGGGCCGCTTTCCCCGTCGTGTTCAGCACCAGAGGCCGTCAAACCAGCATGCTCCGGGCGAATAAGGGAGGCGGTGTATTGATAACCAGACTTGTTCTTGATATTGAGCAAAACGCACCAAATGAAGTTTGTCGTAAAACCGCCCAGCAAAACGACAATTAATCGCGGCAACCCCGTCCAAAGCACCGGCGTGCCGGCTTTCAAGGAGTCGTCGCTGATCGCGCTGCCGGCTGTCAGGGCGAATGAAAAACAGGCGCTCATCACGCCGGAAAAAGTCGCGACCAAAATCCCCTTTCGAAAACTGAACTCTTTGATGACCTTTTTCTTTTGTTCATCGGGCATTTCCTTTTCTTTTGTCCAACCGGCCAGCGCCGCGATGCCGATTCCGACCATGCAAACAGCGACGCCGGCCAGCGTGATTTGCCCGGACGGGGTCGAAGCGATTTGCGCGATGGTCTCGGGAACGGGAATCTCGGGAATAAAACCCTTAAAAATAGGCGGAAGCAACGTGCCTAAAGCCGCGCAATAGCCCAAGGCCACGCCCATGCCCAGCGACATTCCGAGGTAACGCATTGTCAAACCAAACGTCAGCCCGCCAAATCCCCACAGCACCCCGAAAAAATAGGTCCACCACAATGTGCTGGCCGTCTGCTTCTGCAGAACGCCGACAACGTCATTGCTCAGGATAAATGCCAGGAGGGACGGGCAAATGATCCAGGAGAAAAAACCGCCGACCAGCCAGTAAGTTTCCCAGGACCATTTCTTCACTCCCTTATAGGGAACGTAAAAACTGCCGGAGGCGAGACCGCCCAGCCAGTGGAAGACGACACCGAGAAAAGGATTTGGATTCATGCCGGGCTTGGCTGCTTATTTCCGTTTCGCCAAGACCTCCGCATCGTAGCGTCTGGACTCCTCCAGCCAAGCCGGCCCGGCGGGAGCACCATGGCTCTCGCAATAAAAATCCCACACGGCACCATAGGGCAGAAATTTAGCCTCCTCCAGCAGCGCCAAGCGCGCCGTATAGTTTCCTTCCGCCTCCAGTTTCCGTAGCTGGGCCGTTGGTTCGAGCAGCGCCAGAAGCAGCGCCTTGATCATGCAGCGGACCCCAATCGTCCATGCCGCCACCCGGTTGATGCTGCCGTCAAAGTAATCGAGTCCAATGTGGACCCGGCCCAGATAATCCCCGCGAACCAATTCCTGCCCGATCGCTTGCAATTCATCCGACAGAATCACCACGTGGTCGCTGTCCCAGCGCACGCCGCGGCTGACGTGCAGAAGAATTTCGTCCAATGAGCAAAGCAGCGACGATATTTTGTCCGAAATGCTCTCCGTCGGGTGAAAGTGGCCCGCGTCCAGGCAAAGGAGTTTTTTGTTGCGCACGGCGTAGCCGAGGTAGAATTCATGCGAGCCAACGACGTAACTTTCCGACCCCAGGCCAAATAATTTCGGTTCCACCGCATCCAAATTGTGCTTCGGGTTGAGGGTTTCGGCAAAAATCGCGTCGAGCGACTCCCCCAACCGCTGGCGCGGCCCTTTGCGGTCCACCGGCGTGTCCTTGAAGCCGTCGGGGATCCAGAAATTTGTCACACAGGGAGTGCCCAGCGCCCGCCCCATGGCCGCTCCAATCTTCCGGCAGGCCATGCCATGCTCGATCCAAAACTGCCGCACCGCCTTATCCTGGTGCGACAAGGTAAAGCCATCCGCAGCCAAAGGATGCCGGAAATAGGTCGGATTAAAATCCAGTCCGAGCTTTTGCGCTTTGGCCCAGTCAATCCAATTGCGGAAGTGATCGGGTCTCAGCTCGTTGCGGGGCACGCGCTTGCCTCCCGTCTCCGCGTAACAGGCATGGAGATTGAGCCGATGGTGTCCCGGCGCCAATGAATAGGTCTTTTCCAGGTCAGCCCGCAATTCTTCAGGAGTGCGGGCTTTGCCAGGATAATCACCGGTGACGGCGAGGCCGCCTCCCAAGGGATTACCGGTGTTTTCAAACCCTCCCACGTCATCGCCTTGCCAGCAATGGAGGGAAATGGGAATTTTGCTTAAACGATGCAGGGCCACTTCGGTATCGACACCCCATTCCGCGAAAGCTTCTTGTGCCAGCCGGTAGGAGGGTTCGACGCGCTTGGAGAATGTCATAGTTTTGTGCCCCAAGCTTGCGGCACGACGCCCAAAGTTCAAGAGTAAAAAACACCCGGGGCAAAAACCGGGACAGTTATTGATTTGACAATCAAGCCTCTCCGGTCCTACCTTATCAGCATGGCGACAGCCTCAATCTCCACGAGCAGATCGCTCCGGCAGAGGCGGGCCTGAATTCCCGTGCTGGCCGGAAAGGGGTCCAGCCCCAAGGCGTGGAAAAATTCGTTGCGAATGGAATTGAATTCTCCGTAGTCACGCTCAATGTCGCGAATGTAACACGTGGTGCGCACAACGTCGTGCCAGGTAGCTCCTTCACCGGCAAGCAATTGCGTCAGGTTATGATAAGTCCGCCAGAGTTGGGCGCGAAAATCGCCCGGATAAAGCGTCTCGCCGTCTTTGCCGACGCTCGCCGTGCCGCTGAGGAGCAACTGTGTCACCCCCCCTGGGAGGTCCACGCGCAATCCGCGCACAAACGCCGCCCCGTACTCGGCGGCTTCGTTCAGCACATTGGGCGCGGCAACGGCTTTCTTGCTCACCAACTTGCGGCCTTTGGGCAGTTGTTTGATTAGGGCGTTCGGAGCCGGTTCGCAGGCGGGGAGGCCAAGGGCGCGGCGCTCCATTTTTTCCGCTTCTGAGTATTGAACAATTCGGTCTGGTTCGGTGCCGGGGATAATTTCATGTGCCTTCATAATGACGCAGGACTTGCGCCAGAATAGAAGAACGCCCCCTTGCCGTCCAGCAAATGCGGTCGCGACTTTTTGCATTTTTTTTCGGAAAATCGTTGCCAAAGGAGCGGTTTGCCTTACACTGCGGTTCCAATGGTCAGAATTATCTGGCCGGACGTGAAAAAATTGACCATTTCATTCCTCCACGTTTGGCTGGGAATAGCGGCAGCATAAAAGCTGCGGCACTATCGTGTGGATGAGCGTTCCCGTTTGTTTTTTTGCGGAGACACAATTGCAGTTTGTCTGGGGCAGGGCCACTATCGAGGCCCGTTTTATCATCGGCTTCCTGGCGGTCTTCTCCGTCGCGGCCTGGTACATGATGCTGTCCAAAGGCCTGCAAATGAGCCGGGCCAAGAAGCTGGACTTGCAATTCGAATCAGAGTTCCGATCGCAAAAAGACGTCCTCGCCATTTATGACCGGCGTCTTGTGGTCACGGGCTGCCCGACCTTCGCCGTTTATCAGGAGGGCTGCACCGAGCTCGATGCCCGCCTCCGACAGGCCAACGGCGAAGCGCGCCGCGCCTTCGTTTCGCTCAAGAGCATGGAACATATCAAGCGCACCTTGGAGAGCGCCGTGGCCCGCGAATCGCTCAAATTGGAATCGGGGCTCATCCTTCTGGCCATCGCGGTGAGCGGTTCTCCGTTTCTTGGCCTGCTTGGAACGGTTTGGGGAGTCATGGATACGTTCGCGCAAGTCGGCCAGATGGGGCGGGCGGATTTGCCCACCATGGCGCCGGGTGTTTCGGCCGCTTTGATCACCACCGTCGCTGGGTTACTGGTGGCAATTCCGTCCATGTTCGCCTATAACTGGCTGGTGCATACTTTGCGCGTGCGCACAGTCGAGCTGGACAATTTCGCGCAAGACTTGGTGTCGAAAATGGAAACTGAGTATCTGAAAGAAGAATGAGGCGTTTCTCCCAACGCAATTCGCTGGTGACGCTCAATGAGATCAACATCACGCCGCTCTTGGATTTGGCGTTTGTGTTGCTCATCATTTTCATCATTACGCGACCGTTGCTGGAGGGACACGTTGATATGCAGTTGCCGCAAAACATGGGCAAGACTGACACGCGTAATATCGACCACCACAATGTCCGCGTGGTCGAGATTAGTCCAAGGGGAGACTACTGGCTGCAAGGACGACGCCTGCCATTGAGGCAATTGGAAGCGGACCTCGCCTCCTTCCATCGGCAAAATCCCAAGTTGATTGTCGATATCCGGGCGGACAAGCGCACCTCCTGGGACTCCGTGATTGCCGTCATTAATTCGTGCTTGCGCAATAACATCACCCAATTCTCGGCCCGCACGGCGCCGATCGAACATCCATGACGCGCCTGCAAAGAAAGTGCCTTGTCTGTTCCCTTGGCCTGCATGGTCTCTTGGCGGGGATCGTCTTTTTCAGCGCCGCCTTCCGCACTCGCCCTGAAGAATCGGACCTGCAAGTCCTTTCCATGATTCCGGCAAACCTGCTGGATCGCGCTGGCGCTAGCGGAGGCACTCCGGTGGCGAGCGTGGCCCCTCCCCAACCGGTGCCGCAGCAACCCCCGCCCCCTCAGCCGCAGGTGGTCACGCGCGCTGAAACACCCGTGCCAAAGGTCCAACCGCGTGAAGTCCCTCCACCGCCAACACCCACACCCAAACATGTCGAACCACCGGCACCGGAACCTGAGCCTGTCGAAACACCGCATGAATCCGAGGTTGCGGTCGAACACAAGCCAGCCAAACCGCATCACGAAATTCATGTCTCTTATGAACCCGCTTCCAGCGTGACGAAAAGCAAGAAGATAAACGAAAAGGCCCAAGCCGAGCGAGCCGCCGCCGCGGCCGCAGCCGCCGCTGCCGCTGAACAAAGAAGGCTCAAACGGGTCGAAGAATCTCTTTCACAACTGGCTTCCGGCGTGCAAAGCAGCAGCGCCGAGAAAACAGTCGTGGACGTTCCGGGAATTGGCGGGGGCGGCGAAGTCTTTGCGGGCTACAATCAGGCCGTCTATAGCATCTATTACCACGCTTGGATTACGCCCGACAGCGTGCCGGATCGTCTCACTGTCCCGGTAGCACGGGTGGTGGTTGCCCGCGATGGGTCCATTATCTCGGCGGAATTGATCACCCGCAGCGGTGAAGCGGTGCTGGACAAATCCGTGGAGCGCGTCTTGCGGACCGTGAAGAGTCTGCCGGCCTTCCCTCCCGGAGCGCGCGATGAACAACGAGTTTTCAAGATTAATTTTAATTTGGACGCCACGAAAGCATCTGGATGAGCACAAAAACTATACTTAGCACGATTGTTATCACTGCCCTCTGCACCGTCAGCGCGCTGGCGGATGAGATTCTTGAAATTCGCAAAGACGCGGCTCGCTTGGTTCGGGTGTCGGTCACCGGTTTTGCCGGCGAGGCCGAGTCGGTGCTCAAGTTCGATCTCTCCGTCCTCGGCATGGAAATCTCGCCGCCCGACAACGCGGAATACCTCGTCAGCGGGCACGAAAATGGGCGGATTGACGGCGCCCTCGCTGCCGCCGGCAACCGGCCATTGTGGTCGCGTGCCTACGCGGGCGGTTCCGTTCGCTCCCAGGCCCACGCGTTCGCCAATGATATCGTGAAAGAGATTCGCCAAACGGCGCCCATTTTCCAGACCCGCATTGCTTTCCGGCAACAAACCGGCAACACCACGGAGATTTGCGTTTCCGATTACGATGGCGCAAACGCGGTGATGCTGACCCACGATGGCGCGCTGGTCAATGGCCCATCCTGGGCGCCGGGTGGACAGCAGCTATTCTACACCTCCTGGAAAAACGGCGACACGCAAATCCTTGGACACAACCTGTCTTCTGGGGCGCGGCGGGTTTTTGCCGGGTATCCTGGAGCCAATTTCAGTCCCGAAGTCTCGCCCGATGGCCAGCGGGTGGCGATGATTCTCAGCAAAGGTGGCAGCCCCAATTTGTATGTCAGCTCTATCGACGGCGGTGAGCCTAAGCAACTGACCCTGACCCGCGAGGAGGACTCCTCCCCCTGCTGGTCGCCGGACAGCCGGACGATCTGCTTTGTTTGCCGGAGCGGGCGGGCCCGTCTGCAAACCATTAGCGCCGACGGCGGGGCAGCGCATAACCTTGCAATCGCCGGGGTATTTGGCAATATGACGTCGCCCGACTGGTCGCCCGACGGCCAGCAAATTGCCTTTACCAGCGGCAGCGGCAACTTTCGCGTATGCGTCGTGCCTGCCGCCGGCGGCTTGGCGCAGTCATTAGTCGAGGGTGAAGACCCGTGCTGGGCGCCCAATTCCCGCACGATCATCTTCTCCCGCCGCGCCAATAATCGGCGCATTTTATGTTTGCTTGACGTGCCCACCAAACACGTCAAGGATGTCAGGCAACTTGCGGGAAGCTGTTCGGAGCCTTCGTGGGCAAGGTGAACAATGGTGACCCTCAAATAATTTATAAAGATGAAAAATCAAACGTTTGTCACAACGCTCGTTCTTAGCCTAGGCCTGTTGGTCGCCGCCACCGGTTGCCATCATCGACCGGTCTCCACCACCGTCATCCCAGACGGCGGAAGGCCGTCCGGGGGGTCCAATCCAGGCGGGCCCATGCCGGAAAACAACGGCGCCACTCTGACGCCGGCGCCTCCCGTGGAAGTGACGCCCAACAATATCAGCGGCACCCCGGAGGGCTACGCGGCCTTCGAGAATCTCTTCTCCGGGCCGCACAACGAAGACCGCGACAAATTCAAAGGCGACACCGTTTATTTCGATTTTGACAGCGCCGTCATCAAACCGTCGGAAGAAGCCAAATTGCAGGATTTGGCCGCCTACTTCAAAGGCAACCAAAAGCTGGAGGGCCTGGTTATTGAAGGCCACTGCGACGAGCGCGGCACGGAAAAATACAATCTCTCGCTTGGGGAACGGCGCGCCCTCGCCTCCCGCGAATACCTCGGCAACCTCGGCGTGGATGTCCACCGCGTCAAAACTGTGACTTACGGCGCATCCCGCCCCGTCGATCCGGGCCACGACGAAGCCGCCTGGAAGAAAAATCGGCGCGACGAGTTCGTCCTCATCACGCCCAAATAATAATAAAGAAGCGCAACGGCCGCGGGCAAGTTTTCGCGCAAAGGCGCAGCGCGGCAGAGGCGGGCTGAGATCTCTCGCCGAGCCTATGAGCGTTATCCGCAAGCCTTGAGTTCGAGCAGCGGAACGGTCCCCCTTTACCCCTCTCCGCTCTCGGCGTTTCAAAATGGTGCTTGACATACATATAAAGTCTATGTATTGTGCTTCTATGATTCGAAAAGAACTCGTGGCGGCGTCGGCGGAGCCGTTAATCTTGTCGTTGCTGGCCAAGGGGGAGAGCTACGGTTACGCGATCATTCAGGAAGTCAAGGCGCGCTCCGAGGGAAAACTGCGATGGACCGACGGAATGCTCTACCCGGTGTTGCATCGCCTGGAACGCCGGGGGTTGATCAAAGCCCGCTGGGCCCAAAGCGAGACCGGACGGAAACGGAAGTATTACTCACTTAAAAAGGAAGGAAAGGCAGCCATGACCACCCATCACGAGCAATGGACGCTCGTCGATCGAGTTCTCTCCGGCTTGCGAAAGGAACAAAATGTTTGACATGGAACAAGCCCTGACGCTGTGGCGCCGGCGCATGCTGGAGGCGGGAATCAAAACGCCCGTTCCGCTTGAGGAGCTGGAAGAGCATCTGCGCGAGGAAATTGAAGAGCAGTTGGCCCTGGGGACCGAAGCACAACTGGCCTTCAATGCGGCCATGGAGAAGCTGGGCCAAAATCACGCGCTCCATGCCGAGTTCGTGAAGCTTGATCGCTTTGCATTTATGAAAACGTTCAATCGCCGGCTCGCGAGACGGGTCCTTGGCGGGTTGATTGCGTTCGATGCGGCGTTCTTCATTTTATCTCACATCTTCCCTGGCATGTGGGCCGTTGCGCCTTGGTGGATTGTCAACGCCCCCGGTTTTCCCGTGGCCTTTTTCATTAACTCGTTCCTTCCGCTCAATGGGACGGGGTCGAACTATTTGTTAATTGGGACGGGCGTTTTCAGTTCATTAGTTTGGTCGGCTCTGTTAGGTTACATGTTTCGCAGCAAGACTCCCGAATCATATATTTAGGCCTTCTTATACCTTTATGAAAACAAAAACCCTTGGAGCAGTGATGGTCGCGGTCGTGCTAACGCTGGGTTGCGGCAAGAAAACTGGCCCTCCCTTAACCTCGGCGCCCGCGGCGCAGCCATGCCTGACGGCTTGGAAACTGGGCCAGGAGCCAGCGGCAGTCAGCAAATTTGTTAAAACGGATTGGACGGCCAGACCGCTGTTCGCGGCTGATTCAGCCCTCAGCCTAAGTGAAGGCCAGTTCAAGTCAAAGGTGTCCCGGACCCTGACGATAGCCGCCGAGGAAAGGATTGCTGGGGAGTTGGCGCAAGAGTTGGACTCGCTCAAGCGCCTCGTCTCCGCGGTGGCACAAACAGGTCGCGCTGCCGCCGCGAAAGGGGACACTAATCAGGCACGAGAGTGCTTCAAATCCTTGAAGCAATGCGGAACCGCTCTCAATGGCCCGGAAAATACCCTCTTGGCCCAGCTTGTCGGGCAAGCTGGGCAAAAGCTCGGCAATGCGGAACTGAACAAGCTAACAACACTCGCGCCACCACAGCAGAACTGACCGGACCCTCGATTATTTCCCTGCGATCTCCTTCGCCCTGACGCCTCGCAAGGGCTTGTCGCTCGGTTGAAGATTTCCGTCGGCCGGGCCGTCGTCCGGATGGGCTGGAAAGATGCGGTCGGCAAGACGCCAACCGCTGCGACCGAGACGTACCGAGACGGTCGCGCTCCCCAAGCCATGAACTGCGTCCGCATCAACCCCATCTTCGTTCTTGCGCGGGGGGATGAGTCACGTATTTTACGTCCGCTCGCATGATGCGGCACAGTGGTTGATGAGGAATAAAGCAATTTGTCTGGCGGCGGCGGTCCTGACTCTCTGGAGCGCTTCCTGTAAAGAGAAACCCGCGGCCAAACCGGCGCCCCCCAAGGTTCAGGTTTTGACTATCGTCCCGCGGGATGTGCCGGTTTTTCAGGAATGGATTGGCACCCTCGACGGCTATCCCAACGCCCAAATTCGCGCCCAAGTCAGCGGCTATTTGTTGAAGCAGGATTACAGCGAAGGCAGCCAGGTCAAGAAAGGCGATCTGCTTTTCGAGATTGACCCCCGCCCGTTCCAGGCGTTGCTCGATCAAGCCAGCGCCAAACTCGCGCAAGACGAGGCTGCTTTCGGAAAAACGGAATTGGACGTCAAACGTTACACTCCCCTGGCCAAGGACCAGGCCATCAGCCAGGAAGAATTGGACGACGCCGTTCAATCCAATCTCATGGCCAAAGCGGCGATTGCCGCCGACAAGGCCGCCATCGAGAATGCCCAGATGAACCTTGGCTTCACCAAAATTGTATCTCCCGTGGACGGCATCGCGGGCACGGCCATGGCTCAAATCGGCGATCTGGCCAGCCCCAGCAGCGGCGTCCTGACCACGGTTTCGACCGTTGATCCCATCCGCGCCTATTTCAATATCAGTGAACAGTTCTATCTCTTGAGTTTTCATCAATATGCCAGCGACCCGGCCAAAGCCGGCGATATGCAGTTGGAGTTGATCTTGTCGGACGGTTCGGTTTATCCGGGCCGGGGAAAGTGGGTCTTCCTCAATCGGCAGGTCGATGTCAACACCGGGACGCTGCTCGTCGCCGCGTCATTCGAGAACCCGGGCTCTAAACTGCGTCCCGGCCAGTACGCCTTGGTGCGGGCCAAAACCGAGGTGCGAACCAATGCCTTGCTCGTGCCCCAGCGCGCCGTGACCGAACTGCAAGGGGTCTATCAAGTGGCCACGGTCGATCCGCAAAACACGGTCCACATTAAAACGGTCAAAACCGGGACCCAAATGGGCCAGGACTGGCTGATCAATTCCGGCCTCGAACCGAACGACCGGGTCATTGTCGAGGGAACTCAAAAAGTCAAAGAGGGCACGGTCGTCGCACCGGAACCGTTCGTCGTTTCCAAGTCGTCCGCATCCTCCTCGCCCCCGCCGGGATGAACCGAAGGGTGTAAAACCAAAGCGTGTATCGGTTCTTCATCAACCGGCCCATCGTCGCCATCGTCATCGCCATTCTGATGGTGCTGATCGGCTTGGTCTCCATGTCCACGCTGCCGATTTCGCAATTCCCCAGCGTCGTCCCGCCGGAAATTCGCATTCAGACCACCTTTGTCGGGGCCGATGCCGAAACCGTGCAGCAGTCCATCGCCACGCCCATTGAGGAGCAGATGAGCGGGGTGGACAACATGAACTACATGTATTCCATCAACGCCAACAATGGCGTGATGCGCATGGTAGTCAACTTCGACGTCAAAACGGATCCGAACATCGACCAGATGTTGTCCCAATTGCGCGAAGCGCAGGCGGCATCGCAACTGCCGGCCGCCGTGCAGAATTACGGCATTACCATCCTCAAATCGCCTACCACTCCCATGTTGTTGGTGGCGCTCTATTCGCCGGAGGGAAGCTACGATGCCACCTTTTTGGCCAATTACGCCTACATCAATTTGGTGGACCAAATCACGCGGGTCAAAGGCATCTCCAACATCAACGTCTTTGGCGCCGGCCAGTACGCCATGCGCTTCTGGGTCAAGCCCGACCAGTTGGCCAAGCTCAACTTGACAGTCAACGATGTCATCAACGCGGTCAATGTCCAGAACACGGTCAATCCGGTGGGCCAAATCGGCGGCCCGCCTTCGCTTCCCGCGCAAGAATACACTTATACGGCCATCGCCCAGGGACGGCTGGTGACGGCCGAGCAGTTTGGCCGCATCGTCGTCCGCGAGAACACGGACGGCTCGGTGGTGCGGCTCAAAGACGTCGCGCGCATCGAATTGGGCGCGCAGATTTATAACATCGCCGGGCGCCTCAACGGCCGGCCGGCGGCGGTCATGGCCATTTACCAGTTGCCCGGTTCCAACGCCTTGGACGCTTCCAAAGGGGTCAAGGACTTGATGGAAGAACTCAAGAAGCAGTTTCCCCGCGACCTGGATTACGCCGTCTCGCTCGATACCACCCTGGCCGTCAGCCGCGGCATCGAGGAGATCCTGACCACGCTGTGGGAGGCGATGCTCCTGGTGGTGCTGGTCGTCTATATTTTCTTGCAGGGCTGGCGGGCGACCCTCATTCCCATGCTGGCCGTACCCGTCTCGTTGATCGGCACTTTTATTCTCTTTCCGCTCTTTGGCTTTTCGATTAACACCCTTTCGCTCTTTGGCCTGGTCCTGGCCATTGGGTTGGTGGTCGATGACGCCATTATTGTCGTCGAAGCGGTCGAGCGCCACATCGAGGAAGGAATGGCGCCCAAAGATGCCGCCGTCAAAGCCATGTCGGAGGTTGCGGGCCCCGTAGTGGCGATCGCCATGATTTTGACCGCCGTTTTTGGACCAACGGTCTTTATTCCGGGCATTACGGGGCGGCTTTATCAACAATTCGCCCTGACCATCGCCATTTCCGTCATCATTTCGGCCTTCAACGCGCTCTCCCTCAGCCCCGCCCTGGCCGCCATGCTGCTGAAATCGCGCAAGGAATCGCACGGCCCGCTGGCCCGGTTCTTTGCCTGGTTCAATCGCGTTTTTGGCCGGGCCACGCGCGGTTATGTGCATTGGAGCGATTTGCTCATCCGGCGCAGCATCGTGAGTTTGTTCCTCCTCGGCGGAGTCCTGGCGCTGGCGCTGGTCATCGGGCGCAAACTCCCTTCTTCCTTCCTGCCAGAAGAAGATCAGGGTTACATGTTCATCAACGTCCAACTTCCCAATGCCGCCTCCATGCCGCGAACGGACGCTTTTTGCAAAAAAATCGAGGGCGTCCTCGGCAAAATACCCGGCATCAGGTACTATTCGACGGTGCTCGGATTTAGCATCCTAAGCCAGGCGCAAACGACCTATAACGCGCTCTTCTTCGTCACCTTGCAGCCGTGGAACGAGCGCACCGCCGCGAACGAGCAATTTAGCGCCATCCGCAACCGGATTAACCAGGAATTGGCGGCGTTGCCAGAGGGCCGGGCATCTGGCTTCCCGCCGCCGGCCATTCCGGGCGTCGGCACCGCCGGCGGCTTCACGTTTATTTTGGAAGACCGCGTGGGCAAAGACCCTGCCTTTTTGACGGACAATCTGGCCAAGTTCATGGACGCCGCCGCCAAACGGCCTGAGTTATCCGGCCTCAGCACCACCTACCTTCCCAATGTCCCGCAGGTTTTCATCGATGTCGATCGCGACAAGGCCCTCAAACAAGGGGTCAATCTGAGCGACGTCTATGAGACGCTGCAAACTTACCTCGGCGGTTATTTTGTCAACTATTTTAACCGCTTCGGCCGGCAATGGCAGGTCTATGTCGAGGCCGAGGACCGCTACCGTTCGAGCACGGACAACCTGGACCTGTTCTACGTCCGCAATCAACGGGGGCAAAGCGTCCCGCTCTCGGCGCTCACGACCATCAAACATAGGTCCGGACCAGAATTTGTCATGCATTACAACGAGTACCGTTGCGCCCAGATCAACGGCTCCGCCGCCAAAGGCTACAGCTCCGACCAGGCGACCAAGGCGCTGGAGGAAGTCTTTGCCCAAACCATGCCCACCGGCATGGGACACGACTATTTTGGGATGTCTTTCCAGGAACAGAAGGCCGCCCAGGGCGTTCCCCGCGCCGCCATTTTTGGACTGTCGCTGGTCTTTGTCTTCCTCATTCTGGCGGCGCTGTATGAGAGTTGGTCCCTGCCGGTCAGCGTGTTGATCAGCACGCCCGTCGCCGTGCTGGGGGCCTTTCTCGCCCTGCTGGTGCGGAATTTCGAAAACAATGTCTATGTGCAGATCGGTTTGATCATGCTCATCGGCCTGAGCGCCAAAAACGCCATCCTCATTGTCGAATTTGCCAAGGCGGAAGTGGAGCATGGCAAATCCTTCGCCGAAGCCGCCTTGACTGCCGCCCGCATCCGCTTGCGGCCGATTCTCATGACTTCCTTCGCCTTTGTCTTTGGTTGCCTCCCGCTCTGGTTCGCCACGGGTTCCGGGGGCATTTCGCGCGAGACCCTCGGGACGGTCGTCATCGGCGGAATGCTCGGCTCGACTTTGTTGGGCATCTTTATCATTCCGGTCAATTTCTTCGTCGTGGAACGCCTCTCGCATCGCGGGAAAAAGGAGGAGGCGCCCAAGAAATGAGCCTTCTTTTTGCAACGCGTCCGTCATGGATGGCAGGGACGGGGCGCCGAGCCGTGCGAGGGCCCGGGAGCACGGGCGTCTCGCCCGCAGCCTTCGGCGTCTCGCCGAAGTCATCGACGCTGGAAATGGTTCACCGAACAGTGAGCGGTCTTGACTCGGACGCCAGTCGGCGGGACGCCGACTGGAAGCGACCGAGACGGTCGCGCTCCCTGCTTTCGACTGCGTCGCTTCGGCTAAGTGTTCTTTCGGTTTTGCTTTGCGTCCTCGCCCTCGCCGGCTGCACCGCCGGCCCGGATTATAAACGTCCGGCAGTCGATACCCCGCAAACCTTTTGGGGCGATGCCTCTGGCCGGACCAATTCCCTCGGTGATGTGCCCTGGTGGGAATTGTTCCGCGACGATACTCTGCAGACCTTGATTCGAACGGCGTTGACCAACAACTATGATGTCCGCATCGCCGCCACGCGAGTCGAGCAAGCACGCGCCGTCCTGGCCGAAAATCGGGCCGGTTACTTTCCTCAAGTTACCTATACAGGAGTGGCTGGGGTCGGCAGGAATGCCGAGAATGGCTCTCCCTTCCCAGGTATCCCACAGAGTGAGTTCTTCGAGGCGGTTGGCAACGTTTCCTGGGAAGTCGATTTGTGGGGACGCATCCGGCGGATGAACGAATCGGCCCGCGCCCAGTTTTTCGCCACCGAGGAAGCGCGGACCAACGTCGTGCTGACGTTGATTGCCACCGTGGCGCAGGATTATTTCCAACTCCAGGCCCTCGACCAGGAGTTGCAAATTGCCTATGACACGACCAACTCCTTTGGCCAAAGCTTGAAACTTTTTTCCGAACGACTGCGCGGGGGCGTGGCCTCGAAGTTGGAGACCGCCGCCGCCGAAGCCGCGGAAGCCTCCGCCGCGGCCACCGTCCCTGAATTGACCCGGCAAATTATGATCGAGGAGAACCAGATCAGAATCTTGCTCGGCATGAATCCGGGACCGGTCCTCCGCGGCAAACGATCGCTCCAGGAATTGCTTCCGCCCGACGTGCCCCCCGGATTGCCTTCCGCCCTTTTGGAACGTCGTCCCGATATTCGCCAGGCGGAGCAAGTGGTGCGCGCGGCCAACGCCCAAATCGGCGTCGCCCAGGCCGATTTTTATCCGCGCTTCGATTTGACGGCTCTCTTTGGCCAAGTCAGCCCGCAATTGGGCACCATTACCACCGGCGGGGCCAACGCCTGGGGCGCGCTGGGAACACTGGCCGGGCCGCTCTTCGAAGGCGGTTATCTGAAGGCGCAATTGCGCCATAGCCGCACGGCATGGCAGGAAGCGGTGCTGCGGTATCAAGAGGTCGCGCTCAATGCTTTCCAGGAAGTGGCCAATGCCCTCGCCTCCCGCGAGCAACTGGCCCGCGAACGCGTCGAGCAGGACCGGGCGGTGCGGGCTTACCAGGTGGCGGTGCAAGTGGCCACGCAACGCTATCGCGGCGGCCAGGCCAGTTACTATGAACTACTGCAAGAGCAGCAACTGCTTTTCCCCGCCGAGAACACGCTCACTCAAACCCAGCTAAACCAATTGTTGACAACCGTGCAGCTTTATCTCGCCCTCGGCGGGGGGTGGAACGTTGCGCCGCGGTAGATTCTTGCGCCCAAAATCTCGTCGAATTGCATCTCTGTGCCTCGGTGTCTCTGTGGTTGATAAACAATGGCCAATTTGCAGTTCCGCGCGCCCGGTCAATGGGACAGGACGATAGATTTGTCATTGGTCATCCTTCCCCTACGGGCCGTCCACGTTCTGTCCCTGGTCGCGCAAACGTTGCAGCTTGTAGATCAGGGCGCGCCGGCTGATGCCCAGGGCCTTGGCCGTGGCTGTGCGGTTAAAATCATTCTTGCGCAGGGCTTGGACGACCGCTTGCGATTCCACCTCCTCCAGCTTGCCCGCGTCAGCGGATGCCACGGCGGCCGGCGCGCGCAGGCTGGCCTGGAGGCGGGACGGCAAATGCTCCGGCACGATCAGGTCGCCCCGGCAGAGAAGAGCGGCGCGCTCCATGGCGTTGGCCAGCTCGCGGACGTTGCCGGGCCACGAATAATTCTCCAGACACACCGCCACGGAGGCGGAGAGCCGGGCGCGGCTTTGCGTAAAGTTGGCCAGCAAGCGATTGGCCAGCGGCAGAATGTCCTCCCGCCGTTCGCGCAACGGCGGCACGGTCAATTCCACGACGTTTAAACGATAAAACAAATCCTCGCGGAAACGTCCCGCCTTGACCTCCTCTTCCAGGTTTTTGTTGGTGGCGGCGAGAATGCGGGCGTTGACGTGGATTTCCGTATTTGACCCGATGCGCTGGAAACGCCCGTCCTGGGCCACGCGCAATAACTTCGCCTGCAGTTGCGGCGCCATGTCGGCGATCTCATCCAGAAATATCGTCCCGCCATCCGCCATTTGAAAGCGTCCCAGGCGCTGCGCCACCGCTCCGGTAAAAGCGCCCTTTTCGTGCCCAAAGAGTTCGCTCTCCAGCAGCGTTTCAGGAATGGCCGCGCAGTTGACTTTGACCAATTGACCGGCCGCGCGCGGACTCCAGTTATGGATGACATCCGCCAGCACTTCCTTGCCCACGCCGCTTTCACCGGTGATCAAGACACGGCTTTCCGAAGCGGCGATCAAGGAAACATCGCGAAACAGCGCCTGCATGAGAGGACTGGCCGCCACGATATGGCCCGGCAACTGTTTGCCGGCGTCGAACTTCAACGGCGCGGCGCCGGAAAGGCCGGTGGCCAGCCGCACCGAGGTCAGCAACTCATCCAGGTCGATCGGTTTGGAAAGATAATTGACAGCCCCATCGCGCATCGCGCCGACGGCATCGCGGATGTCCGCGTAGGCTGTCACGAGGAGAATGGGAAAAGAACCGTGCTCATGGCGGGCCAGACGGAGCGTTTCCAGGCCGGTCAACCCGGGCATGCGCACGTCGGAAATCATCATGTTGATTTTCTGCTCGCGCAGGACTTCGAGGGCCCGTTCGCCTGACGAAACCGGAACCGTTTCAAAGCCCTGGCTGCTCAAAAAGGAATCCAGCAGGCTGCGCTGGCCGGCATCGTCATCGACGATGAGAAGCCGCGGGGCCGGCGGGGGGCTGGTCTTTTCCGGGGTCACGGCTACTCCTTCATCTTTAGTTTGACATGGGAAATGCGGAAAAGCGCGCCGGACGGCTGATTCGGGACGCATTCGATTTCCCAGCCATGCGCCAGGATGATCTGTTGCACAACCGCCAGCCCCAAGCCAGTGCCTTCGGCATGGGTCGTGAAGTAAGGTTTGAAAATGTCGGCGCGGTGTTCCGGCGCCACGCCGGGCCCGTTGTCGGAGATTTCAATGAAGGCTTCCTCATTGGTGCGCCGGCTGGCCCGGACGCGGATGATGCCCTGGGTTCCGACGGCTTGCACGGCATTGAGAACAAGGTTGAAGAGCGCCTGGCGCAGCAATTGTTCGTCAGCCTCGATGACAATCGATTCAACGAGGACTTCGAGTTGGATTTTCTTTTCCGCGATGTCCAAATTGAGCGCGTGAGCCACGTCCCCCGCCACGGCGTCCAGCTTGACCGCGGTGCGGCGGACTTCTCGAGGACGGGAGTAGTTAATGAACTCGTTGAGCTGGGCGGTGACCCGGTCCGTCTCATTAATGATGTCGAGGGTCTTGGCGCGGATTTCCGGCGCCGCATCCTGGTGCTTGGAAAGGATTTGGGCCAGGCCGCGGATGATATTGAGCGGGTTGCGCGTCTCATGGGCCAGTCCGGCGGCGGCGACGTTCATCTCCTTGAGGTGCAAGTTCTGTTCGCTGGCGCGGACGAGGCGGAGTTGCAGATCGGAGGTTTTCACCAGGCTGCGCCAAGCCAGGCCGTAACCGGCAACAGCCACTGTGCCCATGAGGGCAATGATCACCCGCATCCAGAGATCATCGTCCATCGCCTTCAGAATCGGATGAGTGGACAAGACACAGACAAACAAGTGAGGGCTCTTGTTGTTGATGAGGGCCTTATAATCTTCTTCGCTCATCCAATAGGGACGGTCGGTGTTTAAGTTTGGGCGGCGCGGCGGCGGACGATCCTCGCCGGGAGGCGGACGACCGCGGTCGGGAGGCGGGCCAGGCGGATTATTGGTGGCGGCCAGCCGGTCGGCCCGCCCTATGGAACGGAGCTCCTCGCGGGGGATAACCAGTTCCCGCTCCATGTTGGTTCCCAGGTCAATTGGGTTTTTCAAAATGGCCGTATCACCGCCCCAATAGACCGCATGCTCGAATTCGTTGGCCGGCGGCATTTCGACGTGCGGGCCGGCGGAGGCCACTGGTTCGCCAGAATTGTTGAGCAACTCGACGGCCAACAGATCATTGGTCGTGACCAACGCATTGAGGGCGGCTTCCAGCCGTTCCTTGCTGATGACCCCGCCGGAAAACCCGGAGGAGCGCATGAGCTTGCCGCAAGCCGAAGATTCAAAGCGGCCCCGGTCAATCAAGCTGTCGCGCAACTCTCGCCGGACCCGCCCATGTTCAGCCGCCTGCCAGGCAATGAGCGCGACCCAGACGGCGGCCAGCACCCCATAAACAGCCAAACTTCGCCGGTTCATCATGAGTCAATACGCTTTATCGTGGACGTTGAGGCATTGGCGTGACGGGGGTGCCGATAGGGACGTTCGAGGGCGGCGCGTTGCTTTGGCCGGTGCCAATGAACTGGTTCATCTCCTGCTGCGAAAACGCCTTCGGACTCAGAGTGGCACGACCGCGTTCGTCCAGGCTCATCCGGGCCAGGTCGGCGGGAGTTTTCACGACGAAGGGCGTGAGCAATATAATCAGCTCTGTTTTTGAGCTGGAGGTGAGTTTGTGGTGAAACAATTGCCCCAGGACGGGGATGTCACCTAAAATCGGTATCTTGCTGTCCGTCGAAGAGCGGTTGTTTTGCATCAGCCCGCCGATGACCACGGTCTGGCCGTCGGGGGTCACGACGACGGTGTTGGCCGACCGGATGTCGATGTAGGGCGCGCTGACGGCCGAGCCGTTGGTGGCGTAAGCAATGACTTGGGACTGGCTGGGATCGACCGCCGAGATTTGCGGAGCCAGGATCATTTCGACCATGCCGTCCGGAGTGATGAAAGGGGTGACTTGCAAAATAATCCCGACGCTCGTGTATTGGATGGCAATGTGCTCATTGCCATAAACGTCATAGTTGACGCCGTTGATCAGAGGCACATTCTGGCCGACGGTGATTTGGGCCATTTGATTGTTGCGGGCCAGGATGGTAGGGCGGGAGAGGACCTCGACCTTGCCGACTTCCGCAATCGCCCGCAAGGTGGCGCTGAAATCGTTGCCTTGGATAGTGAACATGCCGGCCCCGGGAAGGGTGTTGACGGGAGAGACCGAATTGGGGCTGGTGCCTTGCTGGGCCAAGCCAAAGAGGCTGGAGTTGGAGTTTACGGTGGAGGCGTTGATTCTCTTGGTTATTTGCCCTTCCACTCCTACATCCATTCCTTTATTATATGTGACTTCGAGAAAGACGACTTTGATCAAGACCTGCGGTTTCGGACGGTTGAGGTTGGCCACAACGTTGCTGACGTACCCGGCGGTTGCATCATCCGCCACGACAAAGAGCATGCGCGAGTCGGGATCGACGTAGAAGTTAGCCGTGCCCACTTGGCCGTTGCCAGGACGGTCGATGGTCGAGGTGCCGGTCCCGGCGGCGGAGCTTCGTCCGGCGTTTCCTCCTCCCCCGCCGCCGCCGCCGCCCCCAGCCCGAGTTTGCGCCAGCAACGGCAGCGTCAGCCAACAGAGGCACAAAGCCGCCCAGAGGCTAGCTCTCCTTTTGATTATTTGGAGGGTCGTGTTTTTCATTAGATTCTGTAGAGCAGGTTTCAACGCAACGCTGACGAACCTGTAGTGCCGAAGCCGCTGGTTGTGGACGTGGTGGCCGCCTGGCTGTTGTTATTGGCATTGGCGCGAGCGCTTAACGCCGTCGTCGTCGTCTGCTGCGTCCTGGATTGAGTGCCGGCGAAGAGGGTCGTCATGGTTTCCTGCACGCTGGCCGGATCGGCGCTGTCAATGTCATAGGCAAAAACGTGCTGGACACCCTGCGGGCCGTCATCCAGATCCGAAATCATCCCTTTGATCTCCGCCATGATGTCCTTGGAAGCGGTAACGACAACCGACTGGGTGCGGCGATCCGCTACCGCCAGGACGGTGGATTGCTGCTTCATGCGGGCGCTTTGGTTATTGGCGTTGCCGCCGCCGCCGAACGGCCCAAAGCCGCCAAACCGGAAGCCCATGTTGCGATTATTCTGTCCCGAGGTGCTCGAGGTGGTGGGAAAGAGATTGGCCAATTCATCCGCGATCTCTGTCGGGTCGGCATGCTTCAAACGGAAGACGCGAATCTCCGTAATGTCCTGGCTGGGTTGATCCAATTGCGTGACCACTTTGCTGATGGTTAACATATAATCGGGCGGAGCGCTGGCCACGACCGCGTTCATTTGGTCATCGGAGACAAAGACGGCATGAGTTTGGGCGTTTTTTGTGTCATCACTGCTGTTGTTACCACCACCGCCACCGCCGAACGGGTTGAAGCCACCGGGACCCCCGCGGCCCATTCGACCCGCAAAATTGTTCCGAGTGGCGGCGCGGGTAATGTCCGAATCGGCGGACTGGAAGATTTCTTTCAATTCGCTGGCGACCGATTTGGCGTCGCCGAATTTCAACGCGAAAACCTTCACATCGGAAAAAGCGGAGCTGTCGAGGTCCGTGATGATTTCAGCGATGCGATGAATGTCTTTTTGCGGGGCGGTCATGATGATGGCGCTGCCCGCCTCATTGGCGGTAACCTCATCGCCCGATGGGACCAGCGGCGCAAGGTCTTTCGCCAACTGCGCCGGCACCAAGGTATGCACCGGGATGATTTCGGTGACGACTTCCTCATTAACTGGAATATTCGTCGGAGAACCACTCAACGGGTGGACTGGGGTCAGACCGGAGGTTTTGGCGCGGGCCAAATCCATGATGGTCAACGTGCGGCCATTGAGAGCGACGGCGTAGTTGTTCCGGGCCAACTGTTCCGCCAGCACATTGACAATCTCGTTGGTGGAGACCGGTTGCTTGGCCACGATGCTGACTTTGCCCTTTAAGTCAGCATCCGACATAATGATCAGGCCCGCCTTGGCGCTCAGATAATTGAGGACCGAGTTCAAGGGCGCGTCGTGAAAGTTCAAGATGAGGCCGCTGGCAGGGGCCGTGCCAACGGCCAGATTGGTGTCCACGACGGCGGGCGCAGCCGTTTCGTCAGGGGCCGCGGCCGTCCCGGGCGGCGTATTGGTCGCGGGCGCATTGCTCGCGGTGTCCGACGCAGTCGTGTCGGCAGGCGTGGCATCCGGCGCCGAGTTGGTGGTTTCATCCGCGGCGGAGGCAAGCCATCCGGCGGCAAAGGTGGCCAATAACGTGATAATCAATTTGTTCATTTTCATTTCTCCTCCGATCTGCGTTTTTTAAGCATTTCAGTAATACTGTCGGCCGTCCCGCTCGCGGGCTTGGCGGCGGGGGTCGAGGCGGAACTGCCCGCCTCATCGGAATTCGCACTCGCAACCGGCGCGGGATCAGATGTGTCCGACGACACTTGCCAGGGCCCATTTTCCTCCCGGCGCAGGCTTGTTCGTTTCTCGAAATCCAAGACAAAGGCATTGGATTGCCCTTCCTTGAGCCGGGCCCCATCCTCAGTGATCTGGACAACTTTCAGGTCCTTGACCGAATCCCCCACTTTGAGGAATTTGTCCGGCACGCCGGAACCGGTGAATTGCACCGCCTCTTCTTTCGGATCGATGACTATCCCCGCCAGCCGGACAAATTCAACGCGGCGTTGCGGCTCCCTCCTGACGCGCCGGCCGGTTCGAGTCGGGTCAAAAATATTTCTTTGCGTGATGATTTTGAAGGAATCGAAATCCAAACCCTCAACACTGTTGGTCTCCTGGGCCAGGGATGCCATGCCGGCCGCGGCCAGCAGGACAGAAACAAGGATGGAAGCGCGAAGGTTCATTGATTATTGGACAGGTTCAAAATCAAACCGCTGAGGTCCATGGCCAGCGCCAGTTGTTTCCCGGTATCGTCTTTGGCCGTCAATTCACAGGACTCCAGCTTGACGCCCATGGGGTCTTTCCCCATCTCGTAAAGGAAGCGCAGGATGCCCGCCATATTCCCGGTGACGTCGGCCTTGCATTCAATCGTCGTATAATTGGTGTCCGTCTCGTGCAACTGCGGACGAAAAGAGCCTTCCGTCACGCCGCTCGTGCCGACCCAACGGTCAAACGCGGTGAACAGCTCCCGTTCAGCGACCGTGGAATCGCTGGAAAGGGCATTGGTCTGAATCTGGTTCCACTGGCTGCGCACAGTTTCCTGGCGATGAATGAGCATCGTTCCCGAGGCAATGGACTTGCGCAGATTGGCAATCCGCTCGGAACGGCTGTGCCAGGCGTCCGTCATGGGCGAGATGACCAGCATATTAAGCAGCCAAAAGCCAACGCACACCGCGGCCACGATGGCCAAAATTTTCTCGCGATTCTTAGTTTCCATTGGCCACTTCTCCTTGCTCCCATTGGAAGCTTAAAATGAACTGCGTCGGTTTTTGCACTTTTGTCTCAGCGTGCAGGTTGCTGATTTCGTTGGTGTACTGGCCCAGCTTGTCATTCATTTTCAAAAACGACGCCTTGTCCCGGGCTATGCCGGAGCAGCTCACGCCGGACACGTCGCGAATATCGACGCTTTTGGCGGAGACCGAGCCGTCCTCGGGAAAAGCCTCCGTCAACCGGCGCAGGATGCGCAGATCGCGGAATGTCCGGTCGTACCAGGGGCGGAATTCCTTGATCAAGTCCTGATCGGTGGTCAATAGACTGACCAGCGGCGTCATATCGTCCCACTGTTTTTGCAGCGAGTTAATTTGCCATTGCTGCACGCCAAAAGCGATGAGGATGGCCAAAACCACCGCGGCCGCCGCTCCGCCCGCATAAGTCAGAGTGCGCGCGGAGAGCCGGGTGCTGACGATGCGCTGCCAGGGTTGGACGCGGGGCGGGAGAAATTCCGGCTTGGAATCGGCGCCGCGCACCCAAGCGGCGGCCAGCGCCAGCGCCGGGGAAACCGCCAAATTCGCCGGCGGCAGAGGTTCAAAGGTTGCGCCCGGCGCCCGCTCCACAGTTTCCACAGCCAAACCCATGGCCTGGAGACGCGGAGAAATGTCCTGGACGAATTGCCGGCACATTTCGCCCTGGCCGAAGATGCGAATTTTGCCGGGAGCATCGGCCATGCCCGGAGGCAACTGGCCGAGGGTGATGCGCAACTCCCGGGCTGTCAACTCAGCCGAAATCCGCTTTTGCCCGCCCTGGGTTTCAATCGCGCCGTCAAGCGAACGCAAAGCGACAATTCCGCCGCCACCACTGATCTGCAGATCAATGGTGTTGGCACGCACCGCCAGGGCGATGACGCGCTCCTGGTCGGCCGCGGCGGGCTGCAAGGCGCCGATGCCGAGGGCAAACGTCACCGGTTTGAGTTTGGCCGCGCGCAACACCCGCTCCAGGGTGCCAAGTTGGGCCCGCGGCATGGCGAGCAAGGTCGCAAACGCCTTTCCCCCCTTAGGCTGGAAAAGCGAATGGGCGATGAGAAGGGCCTCCGGCCCGCCGTGAAAGCTCCGCTCCGCCTCCAGTTGCAGGAAACTGTCCCGTTCCGCTTCTGGCAATTCCGGCAGCTCCGTTTGCAGGGTCAGCAACCATCCCAAGGGCAGGCAGACGGCGCAACGGCGCTCGCGCAGGCCGGCCTTGTCCAAATGATTGCGGATTTCCCGCCCGACCAATTCCGGGTCGTCGGTCAGCGGCGAAAGCGCCAGGTCGGCGGAGACGGATTGCCGGACGCGCAAGGTCCCGTTGCTGCGGCGGAGAACGACGGCCTCCAGCCGGTTGCCGTCCAGGGCCAGTCCGAGGACTGAACCGCGGCGTTTGGATTTGAACAAGTCCATCATTTTTAATTTCCGGCCAATAGTTTGTCGTGCAGCTTCTTGCCCAAGGCCCATCCGAGGTAAGTCAAGTCCTTGCGATAAACGATCAAGGGCGTTCCGGTGCTGCAATCAAAAACAAAGCGCACCCGGCGGTAGCCGCGATTATGATGGCCCACCGCGACCACATCGGCGGTAAACTGAAAGGAATAGGGCGTGATGTAAGGTCCAATCTGGGCGATCGTCGCCGTACTCGTTGAGGGCAGAACGTTCTTCAACCAGGTAATGGAAGGGACGAGCGGCGGGTTCGACTGCCGGTAGGTCAGCACCTGCTGGGCGTAGTTGGAGCCAATTCCAGGAATGGACGCCAAGGTGGTGGCCGTGGCGGTATTGATGTTGATCAACCCGGTCACATTGGTGTTCATGAGAAACGGTTCGATTTGTTGAAACTCCGTTTCAGACATGCCGCTGCGGACGTAGAAATCCAGCACGCTGTTGGGAGCGGCCGCCGCCGCGGCGACCCCGCCGCCTGTATTTCCGGGCCCACCTGTTGTTCCGCCACGCGTGCCCGTCCCTGTCCCACTTGTCCCACTGATCCCAAACACAGTCAAATATGACTCCAGTGAAGGATAGTTGGTCTGAATAAACCCCTGCAATGCGGTGGTGTTGGTCACAGCGATGCGCGCCACGCCGTTGGTCATGGTCGTCGGCTCGTGGGTCCAGACGGTGACGTATTCCAACGCTCCAGGATCAAGGACGCCATCGCTATTATCCATCGGCGGCAAGACGTTGCCATCGTTTTCATTCGGGTCCAAATGATCATTGAGATTGCCGTCTTCGCCAAAGAGAATGTCCATGTTCATGCCATAAACCATGCGCAATTCATCCACCGTTTCGTAAGGTCCGTTCTTGCACAGGTAAGGAGGCTGCAGGCTTGAATACGTTTCTGATTTGGCGCCGTTTTGGCTGGGCTGGCTGTTGCTGCTAGTCGTCCAATCATACATCGCGGCGATGGTATTGAGCGTCATGTTGGGGAGGACCTGCGTGTTCGTCCCGGCACTATTGATATTCAGCTTGGAAGCCTCGTCAATCAGGCCCCAAACCGGTTCATCGCCCTGCGGGGAAGTTTGCAGGTCGTTAGTGTCCCGGCCCACCAGCCAAAAGGTCGCGTCACCCACCTTGACGGCATTGGCGTGGAAATTCACCTCGTCGGGCGCTGGAACCGATAACATGCTCATCGACAAATTGGAGCGGGTCGCCAGGACATTGCTGACGTAGAGCGCCGCGCCTTCGATGGCTTGATCGGCTTCCAGCGACGCGACGCGGTTGTCGGCCGCCTTCATTTCCATAAACATCGAGTCGGCAAAATAAAGAGTGATCGCCACCAGGCCAAACGCCACCCACATCACGATGATTAACACCGAGGCGCGGGGCGAAGCAGATTTGGAGATGGCCAGTTTCATTGGATGGCGGTGATGGGATTGGTATTGAGCAGCACATCCACTGGCACGACCAATTCCAGTTGAGGAGGCGCGCCCGCGCCAGGCACGGCGGCCATTTTTATCTGCACCTTGATCGCTTCGGGCAAATTCGTCTCCTGGGTCGTATCCCAATCCGGGTCCCACTGCGTTCCGTCGTAGTAGAGGAAGGTCAACGACTGGACGCCGCTGAGAATGGCCCGTTTTTCATCCGGTTGGGGCGGTTGCGAGATCGGGAGCAAATTGCGCGTCACGGCCCGAATGAGGTCCCGCCCGGGGCGATGCACACCGTTGGTCGGGGCGGAGAGGCAGTAATCCACTTTCTGAATGTCTCCCCATGGGACCATTCCGTCCGGTTCGCCGCCGGTGGTGTAAAAATCCGGCCCGATTTGATCAGGGAGCGCGTTGGTCACAACCGTCGTTTGGAGGGGGCCGATGAGCACGCCATTGGTTGAGACCATGAGGTTTGCCAAGTCACTCTGCATGACTTCCAGGGCTTCTTCCGCCGGCAGGTTCGCTTCAATCGCATTAACGGTCGCATCGCGCAAATGCAGGGCCGTAAAGAAGACCCCGTTGATCGCCACCAGCACAGTCGAGACAATCATGATCGACAGGAGCAATTCCAGCAACGTGAACGCGCCCGCGTGCTTGAACTGGAAGGGCAAATTCATAACTGGTTCGGCGGCGGGAGCAGCGTCGCGAGGTGGACATCGTAATTCTTGCCCTTGATGCCATAGGTAACGGTCAGCGTGGCCATGACCATCTGGCTTTGCGTGTCCCCGGTCCACTGCTGACACTTGACGGACCATCTGTAGGTCAAGCCGCGTTCCTGCACCACGCCACTTTGGCTGGTGTTCTGCAATTGGCCGGTCACCTTCAATTCGTTCAGAACTTTGGTGCCGATGCGAGCGGCGGTCATTTTGCGCTGGGCCATCTCCCCGGCGGTGCTGGCGATGCGCAACCCTTGCAACGCCACCGGGACGACGATGATCAAAAACATCATCGCCGCCAGGCATTCCACCAGCGTAAAAGCGGAACGGGCGCGTTTAGCGGCGGTTGGGTTGGCCGGGTTGAATGTCATATCTTAAGTGGGACGGAGTCTCCGCGATCCAAATCATCCCGCTGGCGCCTTGCCGCAAATAAATGTTCTCCGGGCTGGTGTCGCTAATAAAACCATCGGGCTGGAAGCGAATCTTGGCCACCACGCCCAACATCCCCCGCGCCTGCGTCCAATAATTCGAGCGCACCAGGACCGAACTGGGCATGGAAAACGAAAGCTGGACGGTGGGATCAACCTGATAGTCCCGGATCATGGAATTGGTTTGCGTTTCCGTATAGCCGGAAATGGCCTCGACTCCATAGGAACCGTTGCGCGGGTTCATCCATAATTCCACCGGCAACCCTTCGGAAATGGCGCGGCTTTGCGCGTAGCGCGTCAAGGACAAAAACCGCCGGGCTTCGTTGTCCAGGTTGCGTCCGCGAAAGAAGCCTTTGAGAGACGGCATCACCAGGCTGATCAACATCACGAGGATCGACATGACGAGAATCAGTTCCATCAGAGTAAAGGCTCCGCGAGAGCGAGCTTTAGCGTTTCGTTGCCGTCCAATTGCCATAAACGAGGCCGTCCGGGCCTGTGGTGTAGAGATCGTAGCCGGATGGATTGTGATGGCCGGGGCATTCATAGATATACGGTTTGCCCCAGGGATCGTTCGGGATGCCCTTTTCCATATAAGGGCCGTGCCAATTGATGGCGTCGCGCGGTTTGACAACGAGGGCTTGCAAGCCGTCGCGCCCGCGAGGATAAAAGCCATTATCCACTTCATAAGCGCCCAAAGCCGTGCCGAAAGTCTCAATTTGCGTTTGTGCCGCCGTTTGCCGCGCCTGCTCGCCTCGGCCCGCCATCTTGGGCAAAACAATGCCGGCCAGAATGGCCAGAATCGTCATCACCAGGAGCAATTCCACGAGGGTGAAAGCCTGGGAGACGCGCTGCGTGAAGCGATGTGCTTTACGAGTTGTTATTTTCATAAATACTTGGTTGTTATTTGATATAGTCTTGCATGGAAAAGATCGGGTAGATCATTCCGATAAAGATCGTGCCGATGAAGGCGGCGATAAAAAACAGCATCATCGGCTCCAAAAACGCCACCGCCGTTTTCAGGTTCCGGTCCAGGTCCGCTTCCGTCACCGCCGCGATTCGCACCAGCTCCTGGTCCAGCTTGCCGCTTTCTTCGCCCACTGAAATCATCTCCAGGACCGAGCTGGGAAAGAGCGACCGGCAATCCGAAAGGCTCGCCCCCAACTGCGCCCCTTCCTTGACCCGGTCGATGGAATTGGAAACGGCATCGACCAATATTTGATTGCCGATGGAACGGCGGGCGACATTGAGGGCCTGGACCAGCGGCACGCCGGCGTTGAGCAGCGTTCCCAACATGCGGCAAAAGCGAGCCATGGCGAACTGGCTTAAGAGCGCCCCCAGCACGGGCACCCGGATAACCAGCCCTTCCCAAGTGCGCCGCCCCCGCTCGGAGGCTATCCAATTGCGCACCATAAATGCCGCGACGATGAGCCCACCCGCGATCCACAGGCCGTAAGTTCGAATCGCGTGGCTGACGTTAATAATAATCCGCGTCAGCAGCGGCAACTGTCCGCCCAACCCGGCAAACATCGTCTGGAATCGCGGAATAAAAAACGTCATCAAAATGATCAGCACGCCAATGGAGAGAACCATCAGGATTGCCGGGTAAAGCATTGCGGCGGTGACTTTGCCCCGCAGGTCCCGTTCCCGCAATTGGAAGTCGGCAATTTGCGCCAGCACCAAATCCAGAAACCCACCCGTTTCTCCCGCGGACACCATCGCCACATAAACTCGGGGAAAAGTTTCCGGCATCGTCCCCATCGAATCGGCCAGGGTCACGCCATCGACCACCGAATCATAAATCGCCTTCCATTTGATGGCCGCGACCGGACTGGCAGCTTCCTTGTTCAAAATGACCAGAGCCCGGCTTAAAGGCACGCCCGCCGCCAGCAGGCTGGAAAGCAATCGCGTGAAGTTCTCCAACATGCGCGGAGTCACTTTCTTGGACTGAAAACTGAAGCCGAACTTCGTAGCGGGCGCTCCGTTGGAAGCGCCGTTGTTGCTCGCCCCCCCATTCTTCTCCGGTCCGGACCCGGTTTTTTCCGCCAGCGTAATGGGCCGCAGCCCCTTCTCTTCCATTCGGCGAAACGCTTCCTGCCGCCCGCCGGCCTCCAATTGTCCCTCGGCGGTTTTGCCGTCGGCTTGAAATGCTTTGTAAAGGAAAACGGGCATAGGCTACGCGGCCTTCGACTGCCGATTGGCCGCAATCTCAGCTTCAGTGGCAGCGGTTTTGATGCCCAGAGTTTGGTCCTTGGTCACACGCATGACTTCCTCAGGCGTGGAAATACCCATGCCAATTAACCGCCAGCCATCGTCACTGAGGCTGTGCATTCCCCGGCGCACGGCGACTTCGCGCATTTGGCCGCTGGAGCAATTCTTCAACACCATCTGGCGAATCTCATTGTCCAGGTCCATCCATTCAAAAATCGCGTGCCGGCCATGATAGCCCGTGTTGCGGCAAGCCTCGCAGCCGACCGCGCGATACACCTTGACGTCAGGCCCAATCCCCGCCTGTGCCTTGAACACCGCCGTCGTCGGCGAGGTGTCTTCCACCTTGCATTCGGGACACAAAACGCGCACCAGGCGTTGGGCCAGCACGGCTTCGAGAGAGGACGCCACCAAATACGGCTCAACGTTCATGTCCACGAGACGGGTCAACGCGCCGGGAGCATCGTTGGTGTGCAGGGTCGAAAAGACAAGGTGGCCGGTGAGCGACGCCTGCACGGCAATTTGCGCCGTTTCCTGGTCACGAATTTCGCCGACCAGGATGACATCCGGGTCATGGCGCAGAATGGACCGCAAACCACGGGCAAACGTCAGCCCCGCCTTTTCCGACACCTGAATCTGATTGACGCCGCGCATCTGATACTCAATGGGGTCTTCAATCGTGATGATCTTGCGGACATCGTCATTGATCGCGGCCAGCGCGGTGTAAAGCGTGGAGGTCTTGCCGCTGCCGGTCGGGCCCGTGACAAGAATAATGCCGTGCGGCAGAGTCAGGACATGCTGAAAAGCTTTCAGGACCACGGGGTCCATTCCCAATTGCTCCACTCCCAGCAACGTCGCCTTTTGCCGCAACAAGCGCATGACCACCGCTTCGCCATGCAGCATCGGGATGATCGAGACGCGGATATCGACCTCATTGTTGGCCAGGCGGATTTTGATGCGCCCGTCCTGCGGCAGCCGCTTTTCCGCGATGTTCAAATGGCTCAGAATCTTGACGCGCGAGACAATGGCCGGCTGGAAGCGCTTGATCTGCGCCGGCACGGGCACTTCCTGCAACACACCGTCGATGCGGTAACGGATGCGCAATTCGTCTTCGAAGGGTTCCAAGTGAATGTCGGAGGCCCGCAATTCGATGGCGTCCGTCAAGACCTGGTTGACGAACTTGATGATCGACGCGTCTTCCGCCGCGTTTTCCAGATTGGTATCTTCGTCGCCGCCTTCATCGACCACCTGCAATGGCGCCACGTCATCCAGCGTGTCAATCGTATCCGCGCCGATGCCCAGCCGCCTCTTGATCTCACGCCGGATGGCCTCCGCGGGAGCGATCACGGGCTTGATGCGCAGGCCGGTCAAGGTCTTGAGCGTATCAAGACCTTGGGTGGCAAAAAGGCGGCTGGTGGCCACTTCCACCACGCCATTGACACGCTGTAACGGCAGCAATTCCTCCTTGAGCAGCACCCGCGCCGGGAAAAGCGAAAGCAACTCCCGGTCCGGGTCCACTTCGTCCAGGGTCGTAAACCCCAAACCGTATTCGCGCGCCAGCCAACGGAGAACCTCTTCCTCGGTTTCGATCGGTTTCTGCGCGGAGCGGTTCTGCTTCTGGAGAATCGAGGCGTCGGACGAGCACAGTTGCTTGGCGGCGACCATCTGGTCGAGCAAGTGACCTGTGGGTGCTTCCGCTGTTTTTGCTTCGTTCATATCAATAGCTCTTGGCGCAACACCGGCCATTCTATGCTCTTTGCCACGCCAAGATCAAAACTTTACCGAAAGGAAACTGCCTTATTGCAAGAAACCGTTAAGGGTCGCGATCGCTTCCTGGCGGGAGGTCAGGACGCTGCGCAAATCCTCTTCGGCCGCTTGCAGTTGGGCCTGGCGGTCTTTGACCTCGGCGCGATAGGCGGCCAGCTTCGTCTTGACTTCGGCGGCGGGAGCTTTGTCTTCCACGGCCTTTTGCAGGGCCTCATACGCCGGGCTGGGTTCGCCAAACATGCCTTGCCGACGCGGCCTCTGCTGTGCCTGATCGTCCGCGTTGCCGTTGTTGTTGCGGCGTCCGCCACGTCCGAAAGCGCCTCGCATCACCGAAGCCATCACGCTGGCCCGGGCGTCATAAACTTTGCTCAACTTGCCTTGGATGGCACCCCATTCCGCGTCGTCCTTGATCTCCATTTGTTCCCGCAGGCTGGTGAGCCTGTTTTCTTTCATCTGAGCGGGATCGAAATTGCCGCGGCCCTGCGCCATGAGGTTGCCACTCGTTGAGATCAAAGCCGCGCAGGCAGCGGCCACCAGAGCTTTTCGTAATATATTCATAATTGTGATGTTGCGTTTCTCTTTCGCTATGCCAATTCGCCAACGCCCGTATGCGCCGCGGATGCTAGTCTTACACTCCTGGGGCAATTTGCGTGCCAAACGATGGAATGGGGGAATTGCTGAGGAAAAGCTCCAATTCAGGCGTCTGAACCTGTCGCTACCGCGCAGAAGTTGCTCGCGGGGTGCGCAAATCTTGCGCAGAGCCTCACCATTCCTCAATCCGATCCGTTGAGCCTCGGAAACGTGGTCGCGAGTGATGATTCAACGGATCCCCAAGGCTCGGCGCGCCTCTTTGCGAAACTCGCGGCAAAGCTTCATGGCGTGCCGCGCGTCGGCTTTGGCGACTGAGTGGCCAGGATAACGGGTCTGCACAGCATAGCTGACCAACAGGCTAAATGCGCCATTGTACGACGACCAAAGGGGCTCTGTCGGCACGGCCAGATTCAAAAGATGCAGCAAATCATGTGTTTTCGGAACGCCTAATCCGGCTTCCTCGAGCCGCGCTTTGAGATATTTTTCCACCGCCTGTTGAACATGAAAACAGACTATATTCAAAAGTGGTGTCTTGCGCCGACGGTGGAGTGCTGTCGCGGCCAGAAAATCTTCCTCAGCTTTTTGAATCCACTCACGCGTGCTTGCCTTCATACATCGTTTGGCCATGACGAAGGACGCTGGCTATGAAGCCATCGCCCTGCGCGAGGCGTCGGGCAATTTGTTGTGGCGAACGCACAATGACATCCATCGGAAAGGCGGCAGGCACGCGTCGTCGAATCGCCGCTGCTTGCTGCACGTCGCGATGCCCCCGCGGCAACTGCATGACAACAAGAACATCAACATCGGAGTCTTCCGTGGGAGCACCGTTTGCGTACGAGCCGAAAACAATAATTTGCTCCGGCCGAAATTCGCAGGCCACCATTTCACACCATTTCTTTATGTCTCGCCGATGGATCATTGGATCAAATCTGCCATCGAGCAAACATAGGGACTCAGATCGATAATGGCAATCAATGCTGGTATTGGTTACGTCCAAATCTGGCGATCCAGCGAGCGGTATTGGATCGCTTCGGAAATATGATCGCTGCTGATGTTTTCCGCGCCCGCCAAATCGGCGATGGTGCGGGCGACTTTCAAAATGCGGTCATAGGCGCGGGCGCTGAGATTCAAGTCCGCCATGGCGAATTTCAGAAGTTCCTTGGTAGCTTCGTCCAGGGCGCAATGCGCTTTCAACTCCCGCGGCCCCATCCGCGCGTTGCAGGTAATGGATGGCTTGCGCGCAAACCGCGCCTGCTGCCTCTGCCGGGCGGCCACAACGCGACCGCGGATGACAGCGGATGTTTCCCCCGTTTGCTCGGCGCTGATCTCGCGGAACTTTACCTGCGGCACCTCGATGTGCAAATCAATCCGGTCCAGCAACGGCCCGGAAATGCGGCCCAGATAATTCTGAATCTCCCGCGGCGAACTGCGCGATTCGCCGGGCATTTTGCCGTCCGGCGTGCGCGACGTTGCCTTTTTGTGAACGAACAATGAACGTTGCCCGCAATGACGTTTCGCCCGTTTGGACTCGCAGCTTTCCTGTTTCCAAGCAGCCCACGTCCATCGGACAACACCTTAGGAAGAGGAGATTTGATCTCGGAATCCGCCAGGCGGAAGCGGCTCAACGGCTGGGCGTTAGCCAACTGACCTTGAGCCTCTGGGAGCGCGACAAGGTATATCCGACCTGGGCATATCAGCCACGTTTGGCCGATTATTTAGGGTTCGATCCGTTCACCAATCCGACCCTCGGAAGACCCAAAGGCAACGAAACATCAGGCGTTGCCTTTTTAGCACCGACAGGCCCTCTCACCCTTGGCCAACAAATCAGGAAGCGGCGCCTGGAATTGAGGAAAAACCGGAAGGAAAGCGCTGAGGAACTGGGGGTAAGCGAGAAAACCCTTTGGGGCTGGGAGACTGGCAGATGCGAACCGGATTCCCTTCATCGGATGCTGGTCAAGGAATTTATCAAAGAGATTTGAAGTCGGTTCCCGTTCCGCCCCCGCGACGTGACCGTCAATCATGGTCACCAGATTTATGAAAAAGCCTGTGCCAATCGGCAAGTGACCATTTGCTTAATCGCGGCAGCCTGTTATATTTTTGGGATGAGTATTTCGGACGATATTCAAACGGGAGGTGCGCCAACGTAACAATTTTTTCATTACTTTCCAGACCGATTTTTCGGGAGCAAGGGCGGATTGTTCATCTCTTTGATTTCCCTTGAGCATTTGCGGCGATACGGAAATCGCCTCCTTAATAGAAGAGAAATGGTAGCAAGAAAGATTTCGGCCTTCGTCTTCTTATTTGAGCCGCCACTTTTTATGGCGGTTCAAAAAAGAACAGTAAAAACCCATTGACGAAAGCACGAGCCTTCATACGAAGGCTCGTGCTTTTTTTTGATGAGGAAGAACCAAATACCAGTATGAAGGACCTGAGCAAAAGAAGGGGCCGGCATCCGAGGATACCGGCCCGAGACAGAGATGCGTCCGGCGATGTAGCAACCGTCGGAGCATCTCTTGAGGAGCCACAAAGACCCTCATCGATAACTCTATCAGAGGCTGGCGAAAAAGTACACAGGGGGAAGAAGGGTGACTTCGGTGAAATCTTTTGGGTTGGTCTTCGGTGGCCGGATGACTGGCCACCGGATCGATCTGGATGGAATGACCGCAGAAAAGGTTGGTAGGATTGACGGCTGAATGTGTGGCACGAGTGCTTGCGCCACCCCATTTAAAATCGCAATCCAGAACCCGCAGATGTTTTGACGATTTGGACGGTCAAAAAGACACCACGAAGGGGAAGACCGCCTCCGGCCCTTCTTCTGTTTAGAATCCGCTACTCCATCTGCCGGTCATCGGAGCGATCAATCTCACCTATCTGATTCCCTTGAAGTCCGCAGTCGGGGCAAGCCGATGAACCCATATCGAAGTCGGAGCACACGGCGCAGTAGATCGTGTCGCAGGCACTGCATTTATAGAGGATCGTTCCCACGTCCGAACAGAGGCAATTTGGACAGGCTTTCATTTTAAATTTCCCGGTTACGTATGAGGCGGATTTTGCACATTCATCCGGGCCGGGTCAATCGAAACCGTCAAGAGGAGGATGCCTCTCACGGACCGAACCTTTAAGCGGAAGATTTGAATCGTGTGTCGGTCTGTCATAGCCTCACGGATATGAAACGGTTGGTTCTTTTTGCGCTTCTCTGTTGTGCGCTCGCTATCGTGGGCACCCGGTGCTGGGCCGGGTCACAGCCCGCGATTGACGTGTATTTCTCCCCGCAAGGGGGTTGCACTGAAGCGGTCGTGAACGCCCTCAACCACGCGGCGAAGACCGTTTTGGTTCAGGCGTATTCCTTCACCAGCGCGCCGATTGCCAAAGCGCTTGTCAACGCCCACAGACGCGGGGTGAAAGTGGAGGTCATCCTGGACAAAAGTCAGCGCACCGAGAGATATTCATCAGCCGATTTTGTCGCCCATGCCGGCATCCCGACATACATCGACGCCAAGCACAGTATTGCCCATAACAAAATCATGGTGATCGACGGCTATGAAGTCCTGACCGGCTCATTTAACTTCACCAAGGCGGCGGAGGAGCATAATGCGGAAAACCTCCTGGTGATTCAGGACGCGCCGCTGGCGGCAAAATACGCCGAGAATTGGCGAAAACATTTAAATCATTCGGAACTGTATCCCGGACGATAAACAGAGTGTTCACCCACGAATGGACGCGGACCCTTCCCTCTATACCCTGCTCCGCAGAAAATGCTCGGCACGGGCCAGTGTCGGTCCGCCGATGTCTGACGTAAACAGCCGCTCTCGTTGAGCCGCATTGCTATCACATTTTTCCCCCGGAGCACATCCGTTTTGATAAGGTGCCCGACAAGGCTGCGTTTGGGCAAAAGAAACAAAAACTTGAATATTCTTGATTTTTCTCTCCTAAGCGTATAGTGTTAGCCAGAGCCGATGTTCTTTGCCAAGTAATTGTCGCCTTCCGCGCGGGGTCGAGAGAAACGTGGAACTCGCGTGAAAGCCCCGATCTTTTAGGACTTTCACGCGAATTCCACTGGAAGACGATCAATTACAATGCAAAAGAATGTTCCAGACTCTGGCTGCGATATGGTTCTCCCGATATTTCGGGCGGTCTTCCAATTTTTCTTTCTTCCAGTCCTATTGTACAAATTCAACCCGAAAGGAGAAACGAATGACCACGCAAATTAAAAAAAGAGCCCGGGTGCCATCCCGGGCCCAAGAGCCACAACATCATTGCGA
Source organism: Limisphaerales bacterium (assembly GCA_052139695.1). Classification (GTDB taxonomy): domain Bacteria; phylum Verrucomicrobiota; class Verrucomicrobiia; order Limisphaerales; family Palsa-1400; genus PLGF01. The sequence goes on along the minus strand of JBKQWF010000117.1, from coordinate 1,342 downwards.
TAATCAGCAGCGACTCGTACTCCCATTAAAGCATGGATTCGACTCGCGTACAAGTCCGAATGGTGGGAATAACGCAAATCCAATCGGCAAGAAATGTCCTGTGCCTGAGCCTCTGGCCATGGAAATTGCCAGCGAGAAAGGACGCATTGGCCGCCTGTGGGTGTTTTACGCCAAGAAAGACATCATGCAGGCCCAACGAATCCTTGAACAATTGGAGCAACGGGCGGCGAAAGAAATTGATCCTGTAAAAAGACAGCAACAATACGCGATACTAAATGCAATGGTTTACAGCGAGTGAAATAACCCAGTTTTGAAATAATAATCGTTTTGCAAGAAACTCACGATTTACATTTTAAGTCTGCCGCACCCGCTTGTGCCGTCTTTTACTGAATTCATTAATGATCTTGTCCAACCAAAGTAAGCAACATCCTGACCCGTATGCGTCTTATTCCCTGCTCCGCAGAAAATGCTCGGCGAGCGCCACCGCATGGAAAATATCCATTCGGCAATCTTCGTTCATCCCGCACTTCCGCTTGGGCGGCAGGCGGAAACCGAGTTCACGCGAGAAACGGGAGGCAATATATTCGGCCAACGCATGTTTTGTCCCCGCCTCGTTTTTGATAAAAGCAAGATTCAACTGTTTGCGTGAGAATTGCTTCACCTTTATATGTTCGCCCTCGGCCATGGCCACGATCTCTTTCGTGAGCGCATGGACCCGCGAGCGGCGACGTGATCCTTTTAATCCGGTATTCTCAAGAACGATTGCGTCCGGCCTGTAGTGCATAATAAGGTTGGCGACATTCGAGAGCGACCGGGCATTCTTGTCCCCTTTCACCGTTTTGACACCCCAATCGACCAAGATGTTCTTCCCCTCCATCACGGCAAAACCAATACCGCGAGATGATGCCACGATTCCCAGAACTCTGATATGGTTTGATTGACTATGACTCATTCCGGCTTTAATAGTTTATAGGAATCTATGCAGGCAATTGCCGCTAGGGTCTGGTACCGGCGGACGAAACTCCGGGTCGATTTGCCATTGGATTTCCTCCCCATCAGCTTTTTTGCCCGTGCCCGCACACCGGCCTCGATCCTGTGATACATGCCGGGGAAAAGCTCTGAGACCGACACCTGGAATATCGCCTCATAGGCTAGAGCCGTCGCAAATCCGGGCTCACGGGCGAACCGTTCGTAACGGCTGACCTTGGAGCCGCTTTGAGCGTAAGCACGAAAACTGAGCCAAATTGGCGGTGATTTTAGCGCGGTTGGTGATGGAGGATGGGCTGGCTCCCTTGGTTTTCTTGAACAGCCCCAATATTTGGAACCCCCGCAGAGGCTTGCC
>JBKQWF010000116.1:0-54967 GCA_052139695.1 Limisphaerales bacterium | reverse complement strand
TCCGTTCCACCGAAGGGGACTCCCCAAACCTGAACACAAATGATGAGAAATAAGATGAAGAATTAACCCTGAACTACTGGCAAATTATAATCGTCGCCAGTGGAAAGAAACAATTGTCGTTGACCAGTTGCCTTTGTGCGAGTATTTTCCTAGGGTGTGATTAGGTAGAAGCGCTGGCCGAAGTTAGCGGACGCGGGGTCGTTAAATACTGTCACTCCCGGATTTACCGTGCCAACCACCTGCCACTCGGACAGCGGTAGCGCAAGATTCGTCGTAGCCCGCACAGTGAAGAAGGACACTCCTTGAAGCGACATCTTGAAAACGCCATTGTTAACCTGAACGGACGAAACGAGCACCTCAGGGGTCATGTCCAGATCAATCGAGTGATTTTTCGTATCATTGCTCAGTGAAGCCTTCCAATACGGCGGCAAGCGACCCAAATGAAATGCGCCGAAACCCGCCCCGCTGCCGCCGATCCTTCCGCTGGCGTACTGAATCAACTGGACATGGCCGCCGCCAATCACGGCTTCAGCAGCTGGGTCGATCGTTATGTTGATGGTTACGGAGTTCGTGCCCCCATTGACTTCCAGGCTGGACGTGGCGATTGGCGTTCCAAGACTCAATACGTTGCCAAAGTCGAAATTCAGCGTGCTGTTGCTCAGTGACAAGTCTGACATGTCCACATTAAAATCGGCGAAATTGAAAACCCCCAATGCGGCTCCATCACCCACAATGACGGGGCCCCCGCCGAGTTGCGAGGGCGAAATGTCGAGTTCGCCGCCATTGATGGCAGTCAACCCGCTGTAAGTATTGGATCCCGTAAGCGACAAAGTGCCGGCGCCAAGCTTGGTCAGACCTTGTGTGCCGGCCAGCGCCGCTGAAACCGTTGTCGCTTGGTTGTTTACATCGATGCTCGGAGAACCTGTGGCCACAGCCAAGGTCAACGGTCCAACTGATCCCGTATCGAGTAACCAATTATGGCTTCCCCTGAGGTCTCCAAAAATCAAATGCCCGATTGTCCGCGGGCCATCGAGAGTGACAATCGAATCGGATCCCAGGTATAACGTGCTGAAGTCGGCTGTGCTATCGCTTCCGCTGGCAATCATGTCATCCTGCCAGTTAGTGGAATCGGTCCAGCTTCCACCTGTGTCAGTTATCCAAGTGCCGCTCTGAGCAAAAGCGCCTATCGGCGCGGTTAACGCGGCTGTGCCGATTGCCAAGACAACGCCCATTTTGGAGCGTAATGAGGTTATTCTCATTAGGCTGGTGATCTTTAGACCTCTTTCTTCGTCATTTCTGAATTGACGATGTAACAGCGATTGCCTTCGACCCGTAGTAGCGACAATAAACGAGGCGGCTTCCATGGGCCAACTCAACAGAAAGACGGCTGGTTTCATAAGCAATCTGCAACTAACGCATTGGTTATGCCAATGGTATTTCTCGCAGAAATCCAAGTGTTTCAGCCGGACTGCCGCCGCTTTCAGGCGTGGCTTTCACGCATTCTGTGTCGTGACCACTCAACTTTATCTTTATCTTAGGCGACGCTGTTCAGCCTTTTCATCTGCGCGGTCGAGCAAGTCTTTGGGCATGCTTAATTGGCGGAATTAAGCAACAGCTCAAAATGAGATATGTTTTCGCACAATATATGTTATATACATTAAAGACGTGCCAGCTTCGAATGTGATTACAAAACCTTTTGTTAACGTCTCGATCAGCCGGAAAGGCGCGGGGCCATTCAACCCGCAAAGTCAGTCGCTCACCCAGCGACAACCGCCTTGAGGTTGGCCAGGCCGCGTTCAAAGTCTTTTCCCATCATGGTGTCGCAACTGACAAAGACCATGATCAGCTTGAAAAAAAACGGCGCCTTGCCCTTCATGGTCCAGGTCACGATGGTTTGCGAACCTTCGGGCTTCAACGCGAACTCGTGGGTGTTGGTGCAACTCCACGGTTTGTAAAAATCGAATCGGCAGCGGACAAGATCGTTCGGGCGGCTTTCCGTGATCGTCATTTTGCCCGCGCCGACTTTGCCGTTGCCTTCCCAGGAGAAATTGGCCCCGCTGCCGGTCTCGGGGCCGCCGTGGGTCAACTTCATGGTGGGATCGAGCTTCGCCCACGGCGACCATTCCAGGAATTTGTGCAGGTCGGCCATGTATGGGAAGACTTTGGCCGGCGCCCCCGGAATGGCCCCCTGGCGCTGAATGGTCCATTCGTCGGGTTTGGTTGAAGCGATGAGGGCGATGATGCCGATGACGGCCACCACCGCGAGCAGAATGTACCAAATCATAACTTTGCCTTTCGGTTTCGGTCTGTGGTTTGCGAAACTGCCGCGGCCACTCTACGCAAAAGAAAAGTGGATGCAATCGTATTCCTTCGCCCCTACGCCCGCGGCTGCCCGCGGCGGCTCCGGATAACCGTCGGCGCGCTTAAGAAAGAACGGGCGGCGCAGCGCCGCCGCCGCCTGCACCTGACACGCATCTTGCTCGAGCGCGCATTGCTCAGCGCCGTAGGCGTGGCCTATTTGTAGGACTACAATCCAACACCATACAAAGCCCCAGGGGGGCGGCATATTCCGACTATGCCGGTTCCTACGGCCGCCCAAATTTCGGCCTTAGTATCTTTCAGCGAAGCGGGCCACTTTCATTTTTCTGCCCCCATTTTTCTGCCTGCCTCTCTTCTTTTCTTAATGTCTGAATTGCGCCGTTTGTCCGGAAGTTGTTTTTGCACATACCCTTGGGCGCCACGGCAGCGCCGCGTCCGGCGATTTCAGGCTTGCCGACGGCGAGCCAACTTTGCACTGTCCCACTCATGCTCAGACCGGACAAAAAATATTCCGTTTATGATCTTCGCAAACTGAAAGGCAAACGCTGCCTGACCCATGTTCACGTCAAGTCCCCGGAGGAGGCGGCCGCGGCGGCGGCGGCGGAAATTGACTTGCTCAGTTGCAGTTACGATTCACCCGCGTCGCAAGCGCGTTTGCCGTTGCTCGTGGCGGCCGCCCCCAAAAGTTTCCTCTCCGCCGCCACGCCCCACGGCTTGGCTTCGCCGCAAGAAGCCATTCGCATTGGTTTCCAGGCGCTGGAAGCGGGCGCCAGCTCCGTCTATTGTTCGGCCAGTCCCTGGATGATTGAGGCCATGGCGCGCGAGCGGATTCCGGTCGTCGGCCATTTGGGAATGGTCCCGCGCCACGCCACCTGGACGAATGTTCGCGCCATCGGCAAGAGCGCCGCGGAAGCGCGGCTGCTTTACGAGCAAATGAAGCGTCTGGAAAACGCCGGCGCTTACGCGGCGGAACTGGAACTGGTGCCGCACCAACTGGCCACCTACCTTTGCAAAAAAACCTCCCTCTTTCTCATGTCGCTTGGTTCCGGCAGCGGCTGTGATTCGCAGTTTCTATTCTCCGACGACATCCTGGGCGATTACAGCGAACGCCTCCCGCGCCATGCCAAGCCGTACCGGAATTTTCTCCAGGAATACAAACGCCTGCAGGAGGAACGGATCGCCGCCTTCAAGGAGTATGCCGCCGATGTCCGGGGCGGACGTTTTCCAGAAGCGCGCCACTTAGTTGACATGGATGACGAGGCCTTCAAAAAGGCGGTGGAGGAAATTGAAGGCCGCTAGCGCGCTGCTACAGAAGTGGCTTTACAACGAACCCCTCCCCTGCCCTCTCCCCGCTTCACGGGGAGAGGGCGGCCGCAGGCCGGGAGAGAACCCAACCAGCAAAAAAGCTGGTTAAATGTGCCCATGAACACACGCGGCGCAACTTCATCTCCCTCTCTTCCATACACTTGTGGAGGAGAGCCTCTGACCCGCTCTGAGTGGGCTGAACATGGAAGAAACTTAGTCTTAGGAGCCGTCAAATTATCTCTCAAATATTCAGGGGCTCGCGGCGATCGCCCCTCCCGGGAGGGCGGAGCGCCGCGACGCCCAAATTTCAAATATCTTTGGTCAGGCATTTATCGCATTCCAAGACAAGTGGTTGCCTAAAGAGTTTCTTGGAAGGGCCGGGGTGAGGAGGTTCCCTTCTCGATGGGAGGTTTATGGGCAGGGGATTGTGTATAGTGTGGGTGTCCTTGATATTTGTAGTTATTTGACTCGACACCGAGGAGCTTTTGCCTCCATTATTTCGCCATCCCACGAAAGTGCGGGTGGAATATCCGGGGGCAATTTATCACTTGATCAATCGCGGGGATCGCCGCGAGGACATTTTTCGCGACGACGATCGGAGCCGCTTTCTCGAAACCCTCGGCCAAGCTTGCGCCAAAACGGGTTGGCAAGTGCTGGCCTATTGCTTGATGTCCAACCATTTTCATCTCGGATCGCTTTGCAACCAGCCAGGAGAAAGCCCGGCGCATCATCGCGCGGCAACTCAAGCGCGTGGGATGGAAGGCAGAAGACTTGCGCAGTCGGCGCAAAGGGCACCCGGAGAAAGTCAAACTGGCGCGGCGATTGCGGGCTGAAACGACCATGACGCTGGCCTGGGTGGCGCAAGAACTGGCGATGGGCCGCCGGGGTTACGTCGCGCACCTGCTAAAAGGAAAGCGAAAAAGTGCAAATATCAAGGGTGACACTTTTGTTTCCCGATTTTATCTCCCGGTCATTGATTCCGTCCTGGCGATCCTGTTGGTTTGCAAAGCCAAGGTCGAATCATGGACGGATGACGAGGTGGCGGATAAACTCAGCGCGATCATAGTGCCGTTTCTAAGAACGGTAATGCCATAGGCTTGACTTTTGTCGGCTGGTGCAGGATTTTTGATAAACGTGCAATCGTGGAGGAGCCGAATGAAACAGAGAAACTTAATTCTCAGCCAAGCTTTGGGTCTCTGCTTCGGGCTGCGCTGCTTTTCTCAAGGAACCTTCCAAAATCTGGATTTTGAATCGGCCAATGTGTCCGGGTACTCTCCGGGCAGTTTTATCCCAATTTCCGAGGCTCTCCCAGGTTGGAGTGCGTTCTTCAATAGTTCGCTTTTAGGAATTCAACCTGCCACACAAATCACTTACGATGGGATAAGCACGGGCGGGCCAGTGCTTTCAATTGTTGATTCCAAAGCGACTACACCAATTCAGGGAGATTACAGTGCCTTTCTCTTTGGAGGAGTAGGCGTTTCCGCCACAATCAGCCAAACTGGAATAATGCCCAACGGGAGCGTATCCCTGCTAATGGATGCATATTCGTTCGGAGAGTCCCCAATAGTTGCGATCAACGGACAGCCCATTAATATGGTACCGTTAGAAACTTTCGTACATTCCACGCTTTATGGTGCCAGCATACCCTCATTTGAGGTAGGATCGCTTGTGACCATGAGTTTTACTGAACCCCCGCCGCCAATCGGCGGGCCCAGTGGACTCTTACTCGACGACATCTCTTTTTCCCCTAACGCCGTTCCTGAGCCAAACACACTTGCCTTGACAGCGCTCGGAGGACTCCTTTTTGTGCTATACCGACGTCTCGCTCCGAAACGCCCGGAAAACGATCCAGTGCTCAGCAACTTATTGGGGTCAAATCGTAAGAGTTTGGCGCGTAGTGTGGGTGTCACCCATTAGTACCTTAGCCGGCTTCGCCGTCGGGAAGGCATTGATAACCAGCAAGTTCTGAACTGGTCACTTAGAAGCAAAGTTGGAGGTGCTTAAAGGCGTAAAAAAACTTATTGGGGTCAAATCTAAACATTTTCGCTTTTTCTGAATCCTGTTCATCCTGTTCATCCTGTCAAAATCTCTCACCCTAATTGTGGTGGAAAAAACTTTGCCAAGAATGACGAGTTCTTTGAAATTGCACCGCAAAGGAACAAGGCGAAAATGGTTCCCAGACCAACGTCACCGTTAGATGACCCGGATGGCCAGGGTCTATCTCTTCTTTGCGCCTTGTCGTCTTCGCAATGCAAATCCGAAGAATTGCGCATTCTTGGCAAAGTTTTTTCTCTGCGCGCTCTGCGTCTCGGCGCGCTACGGCTGGCTCGTTCCTGAGAAAACTTCTCTACCACGAAAATCACGAAGTCTTGAAAAGAAAAACCCGAACCTTTTTTTCTTCGTGGTCTTCGTGTCTTCGTGGTGGAATTTGGGTTGCGGCAAGCGGCGCTGTGCCTTTGCGTTGAATTCCACCAGTGTTACTGCATGGACACGGCTCAGTTCATGAGCAACACGCAAAACCCGTTCAAAATCCTTCCGTAGGATTTTACTCTTGACCCATTCTTGTTATCATTGCCCCGCATGAAAACAATGCCACGCTCTGGAGGACCGCGATGACTCGCAACGGCAAAATCGCCCGGCTCCCAGGACCGCGTCCGTCAAATCCTTGGCATCGGTCCGGAGTAAGGCCCCGGCGCCGCCCCGGAAAGCCTGCCTCCACCCAAACCCGAACCCAATTGAGCTAAATTGAACCAGATTGAGCCGTTCTTACCCCCCCGGGGGGGGCCGCCGCGCCTAAAAAAGGTAGGGTCGCCTCGCCGAGGCGACCAGGAATCTTTGTTAGAAAGCCCGACCCGCGCCGGGGAAGATCGTTTTTTTCAATCAACTCCGCAATTTTATCAATTAACGCTCTGGCGCGAGCCGGGGTTACGCTGTAAAAGTTGAGTTTAACCGAACTCCAACTGCATTGCCCGGCCGGCGTTATGCCGCTCATGCCTCTTCAGACAAGCGCAGCGTGGACAAGCGGATGAACGCAAAAAATGAAAGGCGTTTATGGAAGCGATTATTCTATTGGTTCTCGGAATTCCGGCCGCTTTGGCCATCTGGCCGATCATCCGCGCCCTGCGAACGAAAGAGGACCTGGCAGAGCTGGGGCGAAGAGTCGATTCGTTGGAGTTTCAGGTGGCGCAATGGCGGCAAAAACCGGAATCCGCGCGCGCCGCGACGCCCGCGAGCGAACAGATCATCGTCCCGCCGCCGGCGCCGCCCCGGCAGCCGGCCGTTGTTTCTCCGCCCATTGCTCCGCCAAAGATCGCGCCGGTAACTGACAAAGCCATCCCTTCGCTGCCGCCTCCGCCTCCTCGGTTGGCCGCGGCCAAACCCGCCGCGGACTGGGAACACTTGATGGGAGTAAAAGGGCTGGCATGGATTGGCGGCTTCACCTTTTTCCTCGGCGTCATTTTCGCCATTCAATACTCATTTGCCCACCACCTGCTTTCGCCAAGCTTGCAAGCCTGCCTCGGTTTCCTGACGGGGCTGGGCGTCCTTGCCACGGGGGCCGCTCTGTCGCGCAAAAAGTTCCCGACGTTGTCGCAAACCTTATGCGCCACGGGAGTTCTTCTGCTTTACGCGGAAAGTTTCGCCTGCCACTCCTATTACCTTTTCGCGTTCTTCGGAACATTTCCCACGTTTTTGTTCATGGCGCTGGTGACAACCACGGCTTTTCTCCTGGCTTTCCGGTTCAATGCCTTGGTGGTGGCCGTGCTCGGAATGCTGGGCGGCTTCCTCACCCCGATACTTCTTTCCACCGGGCAGGACAGCCCGGGCGCCCTCTTTGGCTACATTGCCATTCTTGACGCCGGCTTGATTCTGATCGCGCTGCGCCGCCGCTGGTTCTTTCTGGTGGCGCTCGCCGCCATCGGCACGGCGAGCATGCAAGTGGGCTGGGCGGCCCGATTCTTCGTCGCCGAAAACTACTCTGAAGGCAATAAAGTCCTCGTAGCGCTCGCGGTGCTGCTGGGATTTAACGCGCTCTACCTGGCGGGCGCTTGGCTGGCCAAAACAAGCAAATCCGCGGAAGGATTGAACTCCGCGCTGGCCATGGCCACAGACTTAGAGATCAAAAAATGGTTCTTTGGATCGACCATCGGCTTGGCAGGTGTGGCGCTGCTTTTTGCCTTCTGGTTGTTGCATTTTCCATCGCTCGCCCATCGTCCGTGGCTGATGTTGGGCTTTGTCTTTCTCATCGATCTTGTCATTCCAGCGCTGGGTTTGGCCGAGGAAATGACCAGCACCGCTTACCCTGTTTTTGGACTTGTGATATTCGGGTTGCTCGGTTTTTGGACGCAACGATGGCTGAACAATGAATTGCTCACGGCCGCGCTCGTTTTCTATTTTGCCTTCGCCATCCTGCACTCAGCGTTGCCGCAGTATCTTCGGCAACGGGGGGCTAGAGCTTCCCGCGCGATTCATCTCTTTCCGCTTCTGGCGTTGATTCTCGTTCTTGTGCCGATTTTTCAGCTTTCTGAAGTTTCGATTGGGATTTGGCCGTTTATTTTGCTGCTGGATTTGCTCTCCATTACTCTCGCGGTCTTGACAGGATCCTTGCTCTCGGTGCTGGCCGTGCTCGTTCTGACACTCGCCGCCACCGGCGCGCTCATTCTTAGAATCCCCCTCACCCTGGCGGGCCTGTCCTCCTCGTTCCTCATTCTTGGCGGGTTTGTCCTGTTTTTCACCGCGGCAAGCATCTGGCTTGCGCGGAGATTTAGGCCGGGACGACTGGAGCAGGAAACTCGATCCGGCGGAAACCTCGTGGCGCCGGAAGAAGTCGCCGCACTCTTGCCCTCCTGCTCCGTCGCCCTGCCCTTCTTGCTGTTGATCATGGCCACCTTGCGCCTGCCATTAGTGAATCCTTCGCCCGTGTTGGGGTTGGCCCTATTACTGGTCATTCTCCTGTTAGGCGTGACAAAGCTGTTTTCGAGTGATTGGCTGCCGGCCATTGGCCTGGTTGGCACGGGGTTGCTGGAATGCGCCTGGCACTTCAACCATTTCAATCCGCGCGATCCAAGCCAGCCGCTTACCTTGGTCCTCCTCTGGTACCTGGCATTCTATGTCGCCTTTGCGGTCTTCCCATTTTTATTTCCGCGCCAGTTTGCGGGCAAAACCCTTCCTTGGGGAGCAGCCGCGATGGCGGGACCGGTGCAGTTCTTTCTTATCTACAGATTTATTTCCGCTGTCTATCCGAACCGCTGCATGGGGCTGTTGCCGGCCGCATTCGCCATCCCGGAGCTAGTCAGCCTGTTCGTCATCTGGAAAAGGCCTTTGCCTCAAGCTCCCTCCCGCCTGGCCCAGTTGGCCTGGTTCGGCGGCGTGGCGTTGTTCTTCATTACCTTGATTTTCCCAATCCAGTTCGAGCGGCAATGGATCACGGTTGGCTGGGCCTTGGAAGGGGCGGCGCTGCTCTGGCTGTTCCATCGTGTTCCTCATCCTGGTTTGCGCTGGACAGGCGTCTGCCTGCTCCTCGCCGCATTCGTTCGGCTGGCAATCAATCCGGCCGTTCTCACCTATCATCCGCGCGCGGAGATACCGATTCTCAACTGGTATCTTTACGCCTACGGCTTGGTCATAGCCGCCCTCTTTGCCGGCGCCAGGCTTCTCGCGCCGCCGCGACATCTCCTGAGGCAAGTGAAGATTCAACCCGTGCTCGCGACCCTGGGAACCATCCTGGCCTTCCTGTTGCTGAATATTGAAATTGCCGATTACTTCAGCGCGCCCGGCTCAACCCTGACTTTTCAATTCAGCGGAGACTTCGCCCGTGATATGACTTACTCCATTGGCTGGGCCTTATTCGCCCTGGTGCTCTTGGTCGTCGGAATTTTCAAGAAGTTAGCCGCGGCCCGCTACGCCGCGATTGGCTTGATGGGCGTCACCCTGCTCAAACTTTTCTTCCATGACCTTGCCCAATTGAGTCAACTCTATCGCATCGGCGCGTTTATCGGCGTCGCTGTCATCGCCTTGGCCGGCTCATTTGCCTACCAGTTGTTTTTCTCGCCGCGAAAGACCTGATCGCGGAGGCGTCCAAGGCATGCTTCTTGAGGATTACGGCGCGATCAAAGCGTAGAACCGATTTCCGCTGCCCAAGTTGACCGTGATCGTGTAGGCGGTTCCGCTGACGGTGATGCCGGTGGTCACGGGTGTCCAACGGGCCGGCGGCGCCAGGCTGGAGGTCTGGCTTAAAACAAAGCCGGCGGCGTTGGTTGGCCAGGAAAGAATCATGTTCGGCGGGCTGGCTACGACGGTCAATGAGGGGGCCGCCGCGGAGAGCGTGCTGACAGCCAGGACACCGGCGGCGTCCGCTTGCGCACCGCTGGTCGCTGGGGCAATCGTCACAGCCAAACCGCTGGCTGTGTTGGCGCTGGTAACATTGTAGATTCCGTTCGGCGCGCAACCGGTGATGAAGTGCTGACTGACATTGGCCGGCACGGTGTAGGTCGTTCCATTGAAAGGCATCGCGGCGTCCACCATAAAAAGCACCGCGGTGTTTCCGACAACGACGCCGTCCATGGAAGTGCCCGCCGTGCTTCGAATGAGAGTGGCATCATCCGGCTGAACGCCGACATCCGCACCTTGCAGGACATGCAGGAACCGTTCGTCGGCAGGATTATTGTCATCTTGGATGACCATGCGGTACTGGCACGGTTCGAGGTCCGCGACCGTGGTGAGCGCGCCTTCAATCGAGATCGGAGTGATAGTGGCGCCTGCTGGCAGGAGCGACGTGATGTAGAGTTTCTGGCCGCTGGGAGTAGTGGTGGTGATGACGTGGCCGTTGATGGCAGGCGAGGTTGGGAACGACAGATTGAATTGTTTGAACAGGCCGGTGGTTTGCGAAGTGGCCCGGTCATAAACGACGATGCGGTCGGGCTTGAGCCAGAGAATCGAGCGGCTGGCGTGGAGAATGTCCAGCGCGGCATCGGGCGGACTCCAAAAGTCCGGGCGGTTGTAGAGCTGGGTCGTATCGCCAAACGCAAAGTCGTAATTGGTCCGCACGCTGGCGTAGGTGATCGGGTCGCCGTTGTTGATGGCCAGCGGCCATTGGGAGCCGTTGGTCCAGAAGGTGATTTCCCAATCGATCCCGTGCGGCGTGCCGTTCGAGCACCAGTTCCGCAACGTCAGAGTGTTGTGGTAGTCAGAGGACTGGCCGTTGTCGTTGTTATCGTAGTTGGCGACTCCCTTGGTGAGCCATTCGCCGTTGCGGTAGAACTCAAACTCATTGGCATCGCCCTGCTGGTGGTTGATGGATTCCCAACTGCAACGGAAGTCGAACAGGGTGGCGTTGGACGACCAGTCGGTGCGGTCCACCAGGCGGCCCTGGCCGGGATCATAGAAGGCGGTCGGATAATTGGTGCGCGGGTCGGTCGTGATGGCCGAAGGGTCCAGCAGCAGGAACAGAAAAATGGAGTCCTGGACTCCCCAAGTCCACGGATCCTGGACCCGGTTCAGAAGACTGGGCGCCCCGCCCTCGACCGCGTTGATGGCGAACCATCGCTCCGCGTTCAGCCGCGAGAGGTCGTTGTTTTGGCGGTCCAGCAGGCTCAACACGCCGAAAACCGACACCATATCGGGCGTGGCATACATGCGGAGAATGTCGCCGTAACTGGCAAATTCATAGACCAGACCGAGGTAACTCTCGCCAGAAGGTATCTGCTGGACGGGCACAAGAGAGGAAATGAAGCCGGTCACAAACCGGGACCAGACTGGAGCGTTGTTCGCGAGCGCGACCTGCGGACCGGAGATCGCGGGATCGGCAAATCCAGCGGTCTTCAGCGCCAGCAATTCCCCGACGATGGAGCGGACCGAATCGCCGTAAAGCATGCCCTCTGGCGGCAGGCCGCCACTGGCCAGCCCCACCGAAGCCGTCGAAGGCAAACCGTAAGCGCTCTCCACGACGCCGGGGTCGCCGAACATGGCGAATTGCTGGTAAAGCCAGGCCCCGGTGGCGTCAAGAATATAGCTGCGGAGCGAATTGCCGAGCAGGGCCGGCGGCGAACTGGCGTCGAGCGACGGATCGTCCGCGGGATCGAAGGACAGCGACATCAAAGTCAGCAGCCGGGCGTGCGCCTGATAATAATTATTCGCGGCCATGCGATAGGCGTTGCCACCCGGCAAAAGGACGGGATTATTCATGACCCCGACAACTTGCGGGCTGTCACCGCCGGTGGTGGAAGCAGTCAAACACTCACTGGCCCAGATCATAAACACATTGCGAATCGTGGCCTTGTCTTGGGTCGAGAAGATAAGCTGGCCGGAAGCATTGGTGGCGTCGTAGAGCCAATCCAGCGTGAGCGGCCAGGCCTCCGAGGTGAAACTGGCGCGGTTATAAATCGGAAAGCTGGGATCACGAAAGGGCGCGTTGGCCAAGGGGCCTTGAACCGCCTGGTTCATCGCGTACATCATGAGGTCATGAGCGTATTGGGCATACTGCATCCGGGCCGATGCGCTCGGGTCAATCAGCGCGTTGAGCGAGAAAATCAGCATGTATTGCTCGCTCAACAGGCCAGTGTAGCCCTGCGAATCGCCCAAATCGGGATACGCCGGGTTCGGCGCGCCGTCAGGGAAGAATTGTGTCTCGTAGTCGCTCACGCATTCTTCCAGCAACGGCCGCAAGCCTTGCGCGTAGATCGGATTGGTCGCCACGGCCCAACTCTGCAAGCGGGGCAAATCAGCGGGCGTGATCCAAAGGCGAGGATGTCCCGTGACGGGCTGCGGGACGTTCGTGACGGCGGGCGGGGCAAACCCGTATTTGGCGGTCACGGTGACATTGTTGGAAGGCATGACCAGGGTGGTATTGGAAGCGGTTGGATGGGCCACAACCGCCCCCGACCAACTGCCGAATACCTCCCCCACAGGCGCAGGGTTGGCCGCGATGGAGACGGTCGTGTTGGCGGTGAAATTGCCGCTGCCAGAGCCGTTAACGACCACCAGGACATACGTTGGCGCCGGTGCTCCGTAATTGGCGCTCACGGTGGCTGGGGCCGCTGGCATGATCAGGGTCGTGGTGGGCGACTGTGGATCAGCCACGACCGCCCCGGTCCAATTGAGAAAGACCTGGCCAGTTGGCGGGGTATCAGCCGTTATGGAAACAGTGGCGTTGGCGGCAAAGGCGCCGCCGCCCGTGCCGTTAACAACCGTCAGGGGATAGGTCGGGGGCGCGGTGCCATAAACCGCAGTGACAGTCGCGTTCGACCCCGGCATCACGAGGGTGGTCGTCGCGGAAAACGGGTTGACCACCACTGCCCCTGCCCAGTTTTCAAAGACCTCTCCCGCTGGAGCGGCATTGGCGCTAATGGACACGGTCGTATTCGTGAGATAGAACCCACTCCCGGAGCCGTTTGACACGGTCAACGTAAAATAGGTATTGGGAGCGGGCAGGACCATCATGCCAAAGCTGGCGGCCGCCGTGTTGGAGATTGCGTCAGTGACGACGATGTAAGCCTCAAAAGGATAACTGAAAACCCAGGACCCCGATGCGGTTGCAAGCCCGGTAATTTGTCCATTAGTGGGATTGAGTGTCAACATGCTTGGCAACCCGCCAGCCTGAATGGCCCAGCCGTAGGGCGGAGTGCCGCCGGTGGCGATCAGCGTTTGGGAGTAGGGAACGCCCACAACGGCGTTTGACAGCGTTTCGGTCGTGATCGCCAGCGGTGCCGCGGCCAGGGAATGGGTCAACAGCAGGAGAGCCAGCAGGAGTAGGGCGCGAACGCCGGCACGGCGAACCCACGCAGACGAAAATCGGTGGGGCAGTGCTGCCGCGCCGCCCATTCTATTTTTGCGGCAGGGCGCATGAATTCCACTGCTGAGGGAGATATTTGGGCGGAGCAGCAGCTCCGCCCCACCAGAATTGCCTGACACGGAGTGCGGCATGGTTGACATTAGTCGCTTTTTCAGCACGAGATGTGCCAATCACTGCGATTTCAGCCCACTCAATACTTCGAGCTGGTGTGCTGCGCGATCCAGACCAGGTCCTTATTGTTGGGCGAGGCGGTGTCGTGCGGAATGTGCTCCTGGCCGCGCGGCACGCCGATGGTCGTTCTGGGGTCCTCCCACTTGTGCGTTTCAACGTGGGTGTCCGCAAAGGACACGATACTCCGGTTGCGATGCAGGTCGGATGGATAATGGATAAACTCCTCGGCCGCCATATCGACGCCGAAGCCAGGCGTGCAGATGCTGGCCGGGTTGACATCCATGAAAACAAAGCGGTTGGCCGCCGCATCCGCCGCCAGTTGCGCGGATTTCATATAGACACGGTAGCCGGCGGTCAATTCGAGCGGCTGCATCAGATTGGCCGGAGGCGTGGCGATGTAGCTGTTCAAGGAATAACTGCGCAACTCGTTGACCAGTTTTCCCGCGCCATCGGGCCACAAGGAACGGTCCGCCGGGCACTTGTAGATTTTTGACGAAGGCTGGTAGGGCACGAGCAGCGCGTAAGCACGGCCGATCAAAAACTGCACGTTCGTCAGCGTGGGCGGGTCTCCGTGGTTGCCTCCGAAAACCCACAAGTGCGCGAAAGATGAACCGGCGGCTTCGTCTCCCCCGTTGAGAACCAGGTTCTCGCGATTGTCAACCGAATAAATGGACCAGGCCGCGATCATCTGCTTCTGGTTGCTGATGCATTGGATGCGCAGAGCCTCTGTCTGCGAGACGGCCAAAGCCGGCAGGAGAAGAGCGGCCAAAATCGCGATGACAGCGATCACAACCAACAATTCGATGAGTGTGAAAGCTGCATTGCAAGGAACAAGCGCGCAGCCTGCAAAAGGCGCCTTAGTTTGAAATCGGCGAGCCTCCTGCCCATGAACCCTCCACCGAAAAAAGAGCCTCCTCTCCCCGACCCTCTCCTCCACAAGCATGTGGAGGAGAGGGAGATGGAACAACGGTAATGGGTTCATGGGTTCAATGCGCGAATGGTTTCGGGGAAATCTCTCTCCATCTCTTCCCGCACGTGGGGTGGGTGGGAGAATTCTTGCACCCGAATAGAGAGCGCCAGGGTATCGCGGAGGGGCGCGGTGGCCCCCCGGTGGCCCCCCCCGGGGGGGGTAAAGTGGCTCAATTTGGTTCAATTTAGCTCAATTGGGTTCGGGTTAAGGCGGAAAGCAGGCTTTCCGGGGCGGCGTCGGGGCCGTACTCCTGACCGATGCCAAGGATTTGACGGATGCGCACCTGTTTCTCTTGGCTCGGACTTCCGGGAGACGGTTGAGCCAGGAGAGGAGGTCCTGGGCCAGCTCGCCGTTTTGGAGGCGCAGGTTGGGTTGCTGACAGACGGCCAGCGGGAGGCGGGCGATTTCGCCGTTGCGAGCCATCGCGGTCTTGGAGAACGTTCCATTGTTTCCATGCGCGCCAATGAAAACAAAAATGCGTCAAGATGTGGAACCTACCGAAGGTTCTTGAGGCGGGTGTCGGCCAAGGCCAAAAAGCAACCCGCCCTAACCAAGACCCTCCAGAGCTGCCGCGACAAGTTGCAAATGTTAAATGTTTAACAACGTCCCAACCATGTCCCCAAGTGTTTGGGGGCAAGGAAGATGGAATGATGCCTGCCGGGTTCATGGGCTCAATATGGTGGCTTCTTGTGCCAGCAATACTGCCGCGGAGGCAGAAATGTCAATAAGTCTTCATAATTGTTTATAATCGAGGAGGGAGGTTGAACAGATTCGATGCGAATTTGTTGCCATTTTGTCACAGTCAAAGAGCCCAAAGGCCTGTATAGTGACTCGCATGAGAATTGAGACGGTTCAACCTCTGTTCAGCTTCCTCGAAGGAGGCTTGTTCATTCAACAGGCCAACGCCCTCCTTAGCCCGGATAACCGGCGCCGAAGCCGGGAGAAGCCGGACGCTGATCTTGGCTTGGGCCCGGAGTTTGAAAGCCTGGAGGATCGGCAAGTGCTGCACTTGTTGGCAGCGGCGGTGTCGCGGTTGGTCGGCAATTTGCCGCACATCCCGGCCGAGGAGGATTTTCGCGTTCACCAGACGATTCTTGCTTTGTATCGCGGATTCTGCCGGACCTTTCTCGAGAGCTTTCCGCACCAGCCACAGGAACAGACGTTGCTGCTGAAATGGTTTCTCGACCGGATCGTGGAGAAGCACCTGGGCCAGACTCCGCCCATTGAATACAGCGCGCTCAACCTGGAGCGCTGGAGATTTCTGATCGACGCAGGCAAGAGGCTGTTGGAAGTCCAATTCCCGGTCATTCCGCCGCAGTTTCCATCGCAAACACCGGCAGCGTCTGGCTCACATTCTGATCTGGCTTGGCTGGAGGAGGCGGCGGAGCAATTGCGGCTGGAGCTGGAGGGCCACGAGGATTTCGCGGAATCAGAGCGCTTCGGCCGAGGAATCCGGTCTGGGCGGACTTTGACCTGGCACAGTTCCTCCCGGCAGTTCGAGCCGGTTTGGTAAAGGCTTTGGCCGGGCGGTTGGCAGGATCGGTCGGCGCTTATTCGACCAGATTAGGTTGGCCAGACTTTAAGGCCATGTATCGCGCCACAGCCTCCATCCGTCAATCGGCTCAGCATACGACTAAGGTTTATCAGCATATACCAAGTCATTCCTCGTCAACACGATGCACCATCTTTAGGTACCGCACCACCGCTTCTGTCCGGGAGCGGACGCGCATCTTCTCATAGACGTGCTTCAGGTAGCTTTGTACCGTATAGACACTCAGCCCGGCTTTGTCGGCAATCTCCTTGTTGGAACCGCCTTGGGACAATAGAGAGAGAACTTCCTCTTCCCGCATCGTCAACGAAATGTCGTTGAATTGTTTAACGCTGCCGGCGTGCTTGCCCGGGAAAAGCAACTCGCGCAGTTGCGCGGTGGAGGCGGTTCCGGTCGTGCCCAACTGATGGATGACAATGGAGGAAGCGACCGCGGCCAATTCCATGGCCTCGCTCAAAGTCGCACCCGCGCCGAGTGCCGCGGCCGCGTTGGCCATGACCGCATCCCCTGCCCCCACCGTGTCAATCGGCCCGCGCAACGGCAGGGCGGGCACACGGACAATTGAACCATCCGGTTGCGCTCCCGCTATGCCGCGCTCGGCCATAGTGACAATGACCGGCCGGCCATTTTTCAGCGCGAGTTGGCGCGCGGCCTTTTCGATCTGTTCGACGTTGAGCATGTCCGGCAGGCAGGCCAGAAGCCCCAATTCCGCCGCATTCATCTTGAAAATAACCGGCGGGAACTGGTGTAAACCACGCCGGGAATCGGCTATGACCAGCGTGTCCGGGAGAAACTCCTTGAGTGCGTCACGGACGCGCGAGGTGATTGTTCCAGACTCGGGCACAGCGGCGTGTTCCATGGCGATGACGACCTCCACTTTCCCACGCAACGCCGTCAGCGATTGCAAGAGCGCCTGGACAACCGGGTCCGGCGTCGGCGTCCAGTTCTTGGAGTCCAGCCGCTCCAATTCTCGCGGAGGCTGGTTAGGCTCCAAGACCAACGGTTTGCAATAGCTGCAGGTGCGGCGAAGGGGTGTCACCAGGAAGTGGTCAAGGTGAACGCCTTTGAGGGAGGCCAGAGCCTGCCGCAATTCAAAACCCTCGCCGTCCTTGCCGCAAAAGCCGACTGGAAAAATCTCCCCCACGCCAAGGCTGGCCAGATTATTAACAACCGTGCCGGCCGCGCCGGCCTGAGCGCGCACGTTAATGACATTGAGGACGGAAAGATGGGTTTCGAGCGAGATTTCTCTTTTGCGCGGGTCAATTTCGAGATAACGGTCCAAGCAGAAATCCCCGACAACAGCTACCCGCAGTCTGGAGTATTGTCCAGTGATGCGAAGGAATCGCTTGAATTTCATGCTGGTTCCCGGCTCGGGCGTACCGAAAGTAGCAGGGAACCGGGCGCAGTAAATCTTTTAATTGCGGACGCGGAGATGGCGGAGATGGCGTGAGATGGGAGGTGCGATAAAACTCCGTCTGGCAGGGGCGTCCCCACCACGGAACGAGGCAGGCGCGCTCTTCGAATAGATTCACCAAAACGTGATCGGTTTTCAACCCCGACGCCAGTCGGCGGGACGCCGACTGGAGGCGACCGGGACGGTCGCGCTCCCCAATCAATCTACATGATTGCGTTTCGGCCTGACAAATACTCCGGTCGCGACACGCCTTACGGATTGAGAAGGCGGAAGAACATGGCTCCGGGAGCGACGGTGAACCTAGCCGGACTGCTGTTGGGAAGAGAAGTCCATACCGTATTGGTGCTCAGCGCCGTGGCAGATTGCAACGTCCCGCCGCCGGGCCAACTCACCTGCACGGAGGAGCCGGAAACCTGGCTAATGCTCAACGTGGGCAATGTGACAGAGACGGCGGCGTATGGATTATTAATGACCGTATAGAGCTTGGTCTGGGCTGCTGTATTCGGACCGGCAATCGCGCTATTTGTGCCGTTGATCGTGCCTTTGCCCGCGATGCAAATGTAACTTGTCGTCATCGCCGCGCTGGGAGTCTCCGTCAGGAATCCGAGGACGTTGCCGGAGTTGTTTTCAGAGTTGATGAAGGGATAGAAGGAAGGGGTGGCAAAAGTGATATTGGTGCCGTCAAATCTGCCGACGCGTGCCACAATCTGGTCGTTGGCCCAAATCGCCGGATTTGGGTTCATGTCATACACCACGCAGAAATGGTCCATAGCGTCCACGGCCACATTGACACGGTCAATTTCATGGAGGGCCGGATCGGTATCGCTGACCATGTTGGTTGCGACGCACTGGGCGGTCCTAGGGTCGAAGATCGCCAAACTCACGGGGTTGTTTGGGGCATTGTCCGGGGTTTCGCCAGCCAGATAGACGTAGTGACTGCGAATGTCCGCGGCGATGCGGGTATTGTCGCCGCGTCCGCTATCAAACTGGAGGCCGCTGGCGTCGTTGACATTGGTGCTGGAAACCAGATTTCCCAAATCGTCGTAAAACGCAAGGTACGAACCGACGCGCACCGCGAAGCCGCCGCTGTAAGCCGCCACGTTATCCCAAATGGCGTTGGGATTGACCAAGGTTGGGCCAGTCACAATTTCGCCCGCCGGGGTAATAATGGCAAAGGTGGTCACTTCGCTCGACGTGCTCAGGAAACAGGTTTTATCGTCGATGACCAGGGCGATGTTGCCATTGTCCAACACGACCGGACGGCCGCCGGTTCGGGACAATTGTGTGCCGCCGTTGCCCGTCGGCAAAGTCGTGGCCGTCATTGGGCCATAGACAAAATCCCAGGCCTCTTTCAGAGGGCTTTGCACTAAGGTGCTCGGATTAAGGGAGAAGACTTGCTCAGTACAATAGCGGTTGACCCCCGTGTACATGGCGCTGTTGGCTTTCCATCGGGAATCGGATTGAAAGCCTGGCAACTGCCCCGCTGAAGTTTCCGCCATAGTGACGAAGTTGGTGGCTCCGATGCGGCGGTCGCCCGCGACGCGCTCCGGGTTGCCGTTTTCCCGAGAGAGATCGACCTCGGCTGTAAACGGGGTGGCGCTGTCGGCAAAAATCTCGCTGCCATTGACCGGCGCGCCCCCAGCGACTGGCTGGAACGTCACGACGTACTGTTGGTTGGTCAAAGAGGGATCGTTGGCGAAAGTGTTCGCGCCGATGAGGAAGACGCTGTCGCCCATGACATCGATATACGGCTCCCAGTTTGCCAAGTCCGCCACTTGGGCGGCCAGATTGGTAATCGGGCCGTTGGTGTAGTAGCCGCTGGCGCTATACCAAAGGAGCATGTCTGGAACCACCGTGGTTGCCCACGCGCCGGCGATGTTCGTCGGTGTATAAACGTACTGTTGCGAGCGGGAGGTTGAAGAAATCGCCAGCGAAGCAACGAGAAGAACCATCTTTATGTAGTTTTTCATAGCAGTCAGAGTTGCGCGTCGAGAACGAGTGGGTGCGCGACACGCCAGTTTATTCGGCAAGTTTTCGAACCATAGATGGGGGCTTACTGATGCCGTTTTTAACAGAATCCCAGATTCCGGTCTATACCCCAAAATGAGGGTAATGAGGGTAAAAAGGCGGGATTATGATACTTGGCTGACCCAGATTCTTTGTAAGACCTCGAATTTAAATCAGGTATCCGGCTTTACGGGATTATGCAATGAAGCGGCTGACCGAGGTCCAAAGGGTGGATTTAAAAAACCCGCGCGTCTCTGCCAGGGCTGTCAACCGCCGAAAAGCATGTCTTGAAAACGTTCCTGAAAAGGGCTTGGCATTGGACTGCATTTTGAGCATATTGCGGGGGTGAAGAGGACACTATGAACGGCCAAAATCAAAAAGTTCAGACCGCACAGCCTAAGCCGTTGCCTGTGAAGTTTGTCCACGAGGAAGGCGCAGCGTTCCGAACGTTGCCCGCTGACGGTGTGTGGGGAATGTTGAATAATCAGGGGAATATTCAACTTAATTTTTTCACCGAGCATGCGCCAATTCCCCACGCGGTAATCTTTCCAGTGAGTGAAGGCGGGTCCTTTTCCGGACCGCCATCGGAGCAGTACAAAGACAACGACCCAGCGCATTATATTGTGATCCGCGAATTTCAGGTTGGTGTTACCATGTCCCTTCATGCGGCAAAACACACCCATATGGTGCTTGGAAATTTTATCGCGATGGCTGAGGATCAACTGAGGTCGGCTGCCCAATCACCTTTACAAACAAACAAGCCACAATGAGCAAAGGCTTCTTGAATATACCGATCGTTGCTTTGGGTGCTTATATTTCAATCGCTCCTGCGGTTAACACTGGAACGGCCATGCAGAGTTTCAGGCCGCAAGATTATTTGCAGGTGCCCAACGCAGGGCGATTCAACAATTTAATTGCAGGGGAATGCTGGCGCGGCGTTTTTGATGGGGCAGCAGCGACTAAGGCGAACATGGAAATTAGCGTTGAGGCAAAGCTCAGTGCCGAATTTAATGAGCGAGCTCAAAGATGGGAAAGTGAAACAGCCGTACATTCGGCCCCGGGAGCGACATTACTTCACAAGGATTACATTGCGATTATTGCAAAAGGCGCAGTAAACAAGCGAGTGATTATTCCGCTGATTCTGAAGCGGCTTCCGAGTTCAGGGGCGGATTGGTTCTTTGCGCTTGAGCATATAGCCGAATGCAATCCGGCAAGCAACGCGACCACTTTCGACGAGGCATGTGATGCTTGGAACACGTGGGCACAAGCGAACGGGTTTATAAAGGAAGCCAATGAGGTGTTGGCAGCTTGAGTCAGCCCTGGAAAACCTGGGGGGAAGTGGTTATGACCAACGCGCGGTAAGCCGCCAAACATTGGGACGTGTGGGGTATAATTGCATCGCATACGCCGCTGGCGACACCGAAAAACGATGGTGGCCGCATCCAAATAAATTCGCGGCCTTTTGGCCGGAACATCTTCCAAGAGAGCCCCTAAATGCAGAAACGCTCGAAAACTTCATTCGAGCCTTTGAGTGGAAAGGCTACAAACGAGGCTGCCCAGACGGAGAACTTAAAGAAGGCATCGAAAAAGTCGCGATTTTTGCACTCGGTGGGCGTCCAACGCATGCGGCCCGCCAATTAGAGTCAGGGTACTGGACAAGCAAGTGTGGATTTCTCGAAGATATTGAACACCCCACACTAGCTGCCGTTGAAGGAAAAGCCTACGGGAAAGCAGTGATCTTTCTCCACCGACGAAGAGACGGAACGCCTCTCTTGGATAATGATTAAAGCGGTTGGGTTAATTGAAAACGGCAAATCCTGCCGTTGGCGGAGCATATAATTCCGCATAGAGGCCTGATCCAGGCTAGGCTTGAGCCGAGTGCCGCTGAGGGCTTTTCTTCCCAGCCGCCGCCCAGGGCCTTGCGAAACGCGACCAGGTCAGGCCTGGGCTTCGCGGCGGTTGGAGGCGTCAATCAGGCTGAGAATGGTTTCGACGGTGGTTTCGACTCCAGGCGCCGTGTTGAGCATCGCATGGTAGAGATGGCGCGACGGCCATTCCACATTGTGATAATGCCGGATGAAGGCGGCGCGCTCCTGATCGACAGTGTCTATTAAATTGTTCGCTTCGGCTTCATTTTTGACTTCGGCGAGAACGCGCTCGTATTTGACGGCGCGCGGGGCATAAAGAAAAACGCAGAAGGTATCGGCGCGCCCGCGCAAGAAATAGGCGGCGGCGCGCCCGACAATCACGCATTGTCCGGTTTCGGCGGCTTGACCGATGATTTCCTTTGTGAGACAGAAAAGACGATCGGCATCCACAATCTCCTTATCGGGCAGATTGACGCTGCGCTCATGGCTGCCACGCCAGAACACCTTGGCCAGGCGGTAAAGCCAGGGATCCACACGTTCTTCATGACCCTGGCAGCTCTCGGGACTCACTTTGGCCAGCTTGGCAATTTCCTCGGTCAGGGCGTGGTCGAGCAATTTCCAGCCCAGACGTCCCGCCACCTGTTCGGCAATGGCGCCGGCCCCGGCGCCGAATTCCCGTTCGATGACAACAATTCGTTTCATGCTGGATAATCTGCTGTTACAGGAACGGCTTTGCAACGAACCCCTCTCCCTGCCCTCTCCCCGCAAAGCGGGGAGAGGGGATTCCATGAAGGTATCATGGTAACATTGCGTTAGTGCGCGGCCACTCCTGGGCCGGAAGCTTTGACCTCCCGCAGGAGCCAAACCCCCACCGCGCAAGCCAGCCCCAACCACATAAAGTCAAAAAAGAGTTCAATGAAAGCCCAATATACTGTTTGCTGATGAACCACATTATAGATCATGGCTTCGGCCCTGAGGCGGGCATCCACCGGGCTGAAATGGCCTTGGAGAAAGCCCTGCAACCGTCCCACTTGTTGCTGATAAACGGGGCTCAACGCGGAAACGCGGTCAACCATGAAGACCTGGTGGGCCTGCGCAAACCGCTCCAGCATGGTGGAGACAAAGGAGATGCCGACGCTGCCGCCGATGTTGCGCACGAGGTTCTGGATGCCCGCGGCGTTGCCGATTTGATCGGTGCGCAAGGTTCCCAGGCCGACCGTTGTCAATGGCACAAAGATGAAGCCGGCGCCAAAACCGCTGATGATGTTAGGGAAAAGGAGATTCACGCGCGCCATCTGCAGGTTCAGGCGGCTGAAGAGAAAAGCGCTGATGGAAAACGCCACAAAGCCAAATGCCGCCAGTTTTCGCCCGCCTAATCTGGCGATTAACGCCCCGACCACAAACAGGGCGAGAAAAGCGCCCAATCCGCGAGGGGAAACAGTTAACCCGGCGTCCAGCGCCGTGTAACCGAGAAGGGTTTGAAGAAAGAGCGGTTGCAGCGTGATCAGACCGTAAATGGCCGCGCCGAAGAGGAAAAACAAAGCGCAAGCCACCGAGAAGTTGCGATTCTTTAGAATGCGCAAATTGACAATGGGGTCGGTCACGCGCAGTTCCCAATAGATGAAGAACAAGAGGGAGCCGACGCAGATTCCAGTCAGCCACCTCAACCAGATGGCGCCAAACCAGTCCACTTCCTGTCCTTTGTCGAGCACGATTTGCAGCGCGCCCAGGCCAATGCTCATGAAGCCAATGCCCACCGTGTCGATGCGGCCGGTCTTGGCGTCGCGAATCCAGGGCGGGTCTTCCACGAAAAGAGAAATCATTACCACGGCCACGATACTGACGGGAATATTGATGTAAAAGGCCCAGCGCCACGACCAGGTATCGGTCAGCCAGCCGCCGAGCGTCGGGCCGAGAATGGGCGCGCAAACCACGCCGATGCCGTACACGGCCATGGCCGTGCCCCGCTTGGCCGGGGGGAAACTTTCCAGCATGATGGATTGGGCCAGGGGTTGAAGGGCCCCGCCGCCGGCCCCTTGGAGCACGCGCGCAATGATCAGCATCGGCAAGCTGGTGGCCGCTCCGCAGAGAAAAGAAGAGGCCGAAAAGATGACAATACAGGAAAGGAGCAGTCTTTTTCGTCCAAAGTAACGTGAGAGCCAGCCGCTGGCCGGCAACACGATGGCGTTCGACACCAGATAACTGGTCAGCACCCAGGTTGCTTCCGAAGGTGTGGCACCCAGGTTGCCGCCGATGTAAGGCAGCGCCACCGAGGCAATGGAGGTGTCCAGCACTTCCATGAACGTGGCCAGCATCACCGCCGCGGCGATCCACCAGGGGTTGACGCGTGGACGCCAGGCCTCGCTCATTGGACCCTGACCTTTGGTTCGACAGAGAGGCCGGGGGCCAGATTGAACCGCGAGAAGTCAATGGGCTCGTCAAAGACAATTTTTACCGGCACGCGCTGCACGACTTTGACGTAATTGCCCACCGCGTTTTCCGGCGGAAGCAGGCTGAAAACCGCCCCGGAACCGGCCTGGAGGCTGTCCACTTTGCCGCGAAATTCGTGGTGCGGATAAGCATCCACGTGAACTTCAACCGGCTGGCCGGGACGCATCCGCTCCAATTGCGTTTCCTTAAAGTTTGCCACGACCCAGACATCGTCTGGAACCAGGGCGAGGAGGGCCTGGCCGGTTTGGAGATACGCGCCCTGCTGAACGGTGCGGCGGGCAACCCGCCCGGTCCGCGGCGCGGTAATCGTTGTGTAAGAAAGTTGCAATTGCGCCTGTTCCAACCGTGTGTCGGCTTGCGCGACCTGCTCGCGCGCCGTCTGGACGGCGGCCCGGTCGAGTTCCACTTGGGCGAGCGCCGCTTTAGCCTGGGCGCGGGCCACTTCCACTTCGGCGGAGGTGGATTTGGCCTGGGCCTTCGCCAAGTCCACCTGGGTAGCGGAAACGGCCCGGCTTTGCACCGACTCGAAGCGGACGCGGTCGGCTTCCGCGCGGGCGGTAATGGCGAGAGCGGAAGCGATGGCGGCATTCTGTTGCTCCGCTTTGGCCTGGTCCACCGGTATGAGAGCTTCGGCTTGTTGAACGCGGCTTTGGGCGGTGGCGAGATCGGCTTTGGCTTGATCCACGACCACTTGATAATCATGGGGGTCAATTTCCACCAAAACATCGCCGGCGTTGACGTGCTGATTGTCCGTGACCAGCAATTGGACGACCGGCCCGGAAACACGGGGGCTGACGAAGGTGACATAGCCATCAATGAAAGCGTCATCGGTCGTTTCGTAGGGCGTCACGAAGTGGATATAATAATAGATGGCCGCCGCGATTACGACCACGGCCAGCACAGCGAAAATAAGCAAACCCGGCTGGAACCGCCGGCGCGACGGCGGCAGGGAACTGGTCTCGGAGACTGGCGGACGAGGCGCGGGACCTGGTTGATTGATTGTGTTTTTTTCTTCTGTCACAAATCCATTCTATCCGGCTTTGGAGGGCCGATTGGCGCGGAATATGCCAAAAGCGGCGGTAAAGGAAAGCCAGCGTTTGGCGCGGCTGGCGTGACGGGTCCATTTCACATTAGTTGTTGCGCTAATTTGCCGTGCGGCAAGGTCTCGGGAGTGGGGCAATTGAAGACTGGCCATTGAGGATTTGTCATCTGTCATGTCAAGAGCATCGGCGTGACGCCGCAGGCGCCAAAGAACGGGTGGACTTTACAAAAGGTCCCCCGTTGACCGATGACATAGCAGAAGGCTGGAGAATCATGAACGTGACTTCGAACGACCAAAGGACCGTCCGTTGACGAAATCCCCGCACGGAGGGCGCGACGGCCCAGCGCTGCTCATGATCACCGCTTCGTCCCCGGAGATTCAAGAGGCGCGGCGCGGGCGAGTCTTGAATTTCCAGCAGATCACGATGCCGTATCTGGCCGCCTTTGTGCCGGCTCATTGGGCGGTGCGGCACGTCGATGAAGCGATCGAGCCGGTGGATTTCGACGCGCCAGCAGATTTGGTGGCGATCACGTTTCATACTCCGAGCGCGCCTCACGCTTATGCCTTGGCCGATGCCTTTCGCCGCCGAGGCCAAACAGTGGTCTTGGGCGGACCGCATGTCACGTTGATGCCAGAGGAAGCGCAACGCCACGCGAACGTCATCTTCATCGGCGAAGCTGAAGAACATTGGCCCGGCTTCCTGGCAGACTTTGAGGCGGGCCGCCACCGCCCGATCTACTCGTCGATAGAGCCTCCCTCGCTCGACTTCGCGCCCATGTCTCGCAAAGATTTATTTCATCGCCGGGACCACGCGGCGGGCGTCCTCTTCGCCACCCGCGGCTGCGCCTACCGGTGCGATTTTTGCACCGTTGCCGTCATGTATAAAAGCCTCCAGCGCAAGCGGCCGGTGCAAGCTGTGGCGCGGGAATATGCGTCGTTTCGCGGTAAAGTGATCATCTTATGGGACGATAATATCGGGGGTGACATCGCCTATGCCAAGGACCTGTTTCGGGCGCTCACCCCGCACCGGAAATGGTGGAGCAGCCAGACGAGCATCCAGGCGGCAGAGGATGACGAGTTTCTCGATCTGGCCGCGCGCAGCGGGTGCAAGCAACTGTTCATCGGGCTGGAATCTGTTTGCCAAGGCAGCGTCAACGAGGTTTGCAAGGGGTTTAATCGCGTGGACGAATACGCGCGCGCCATCGCGCGGGTTCACGCCCACGGCATTGCCGTGCAGGCAGGCATCGTCTTTGGCTTCGACCATGACACCAAAGATGTCTTTGAGAAGACCGTCGATTTTCTTGAGGCGACCGGTGTGCAGAATGCGACCTTTAACATCTTGACGCCGTTTCCGGGGACGCGGCTGCACGAACGAATGGCAGCGGAAGGCAGGATCCTCACGCGCGACTGGAGCCAGTACAACGGAAGGACAGAGGTTGTTTTTCAGCCACGGCAGATGGGTCCGCAAACACTACTGGCCGGCTACCAATACGCCAATCGCCGGTTTTACTCGCGCCGCGGCATTTGCAAACGTTTGTCGCGATCTCCCGTTCAGCTCGCCTGGACCTTGCCGCTGAACATCGCCTACGCCCTGGCCCTGCCCGCTCACCGGGGCGTCCCTGCGCGGCAACTGAAGTCAGTGGATCATTACCATGGCAATGGCGTTCTCGACGGCCTTAACCGCGTTGCCAGAGCTCGCGGCGGCGCTGGCCGGTTCCAAGCCCTTGATGTTTTGCAGCAAACGCAACGCGTGGCGGGATTTGATCGCGTAATTGACGTTTTGCGGCATCACTCCTGAGGCCTGCAAAACCGCGAAATCATTGATGCGCGCGACGATGATGCCGACCACCTGTCCATTGGCATCGCACAACGGACCGCCCGAATTGCCCGGCTGGACCGGCACGCTGATTTGATATTCGTGAGGATCGTCTTGCATCCCTTTAAGGCTGCTGATCTTCCCGTCCGTGTACTTCGGCTCGACGCCCTGCATCTGAATGTTGGGAAAACCGATGGTGAAAACTTCATCCCCCAGATTAACCGCGGAATCATCGCGCGAAATGGCCAGAGGCTGAAAACTTCCGCCCTCAACTTTGAGCAAAGCGAGATCGTTGTCCTTGTCCACCCGCACGACTTTGGCCGGGAGCACATTGCCCTGATATTTGACCTCAATACCTTCGGCATCTTTGACAACGTGGTGATTGGTCACCAGGTAGCCGTCCTTGGTGACGAAAAAGCCGGAACCAATCGCGCGCACCCGGTCGTGGCCCGCCAATGAAGGGATGGCGTGATCGCGCGGCTTGGGCGCATCAGGCAGGGCCATTTCAGCCAAGCCCTCTTCCAACATGGCAGGCGGAATTTGGTCGCGCTTGCAGACGCGGCCCATGTTATAAGAACGAATCGTGCGCTCGTAATTGGAACGGTCCAGAAAACTAAAACTGCCGGTCGATTTGGCCACGACCGTGATCGTGTCATGATCGCTCAAACCGGGCGGAAGATTGCGCAGGAAAATGATGGCCGGATTGCCCGGAGCCGCCGAGAGGTCCAGCAGCGCGCCGTCCTGAATGATCTGCAAAATCTTTGCGCCGCTAATCCTCAGCCAACTGGGCTGCGGCTTTCGCAGATCATAGACCACACCCTCCACTTCCCGAAAATAACCGTCCGCGATCGCTTGATTCAGCGACTGTTCCGATTGCCGTTGGCCCGCGGTTTTGGCGGCGGCGATCTTGGCCGGCGTGATGCCCCAGCCATCCAGAAAAGACTTCGGCAATTGCCCGGCATCCAAAGTCGTGCCGCCGCCGGCATAAAGAATCACGACCCGCCCGCCACTGGCCACGCGGACATCTTCAATCTGCGTGTAAACGGAGCCATCCACTTTGACCGCGGTGATTTTATCCCCCCCAAGAGCCGGAAAGACCAAGAACGCGCAGAGAAATCCGGCCAGCCATTTCATGCCCCCAATATTCCACAGGCTGGGCCGCGTTTCAACCCGATGGGCTGTTTCGAATGGGTCCTTTTTGCCGGCGGCTTGGCCGGCGTCGCCCGCGCGATGAATTCCATTTGGCTGCGCCGGGGCGGGCCGGTTTTTGCAGGGCGGCGGTAAACGCCATCGGCGTGAAGAAACCAGGCCTTGACATTGTCGGCCAGGGCAATGGCGAGCACTTCGCTTTTGATCCGCCGGCGAAGGCGGGGCGCTTCGATGGGGAAATCCGCTTCGATGCGGCGAAAGAAATTGCGCGGCATCCAGTCCGCGCTCCCCAGCCAATATTCAGGCCGTCCCGCGTTTTCGAAATAGAAGATGCGGCAATGCTCCAGAAACCGGTCCACAATACTGCGCACGGTGATGTTCTCGCTCAGGCCGGGAACCTGCGGACGCAGGCAGCAAATGCCCCGCACCAAAAGATCGATTTCCACCCCGGCTTGCGACGCGCGGTAGAGGGCTTCGATGATTTCGCCGTCCACCAGCGCGTTGACGCGGGCAATCATTCGGGCGCGGCGGCCGCGGCGCGCATTCGCCGTTTCGCGC
This sequence comes from Limisphaerales bacterium, assembly GCA_052139695.1. GTDB lineage: Bacteria > Verrucomicrobiota > Verrucomicrobiia > Limisphaerales > Palsa-1400 > PLGF01. The sequence continues at coordinate 26,561 of JBKQWF010000116.1, read as the reverse complement.
TCGATGAATCCGACGATTCGCCGATGCATCTCAAAGGGTGAAAGCAGAAGCTTTTTGGTCGGCTGATTGCGGCCCAGGCCAGTGATGACGTTGAAGGTGTTAGTCGCATCTTCGCCGAAGCCCGGCTCGCAGGTCAGCAATCCGAGGTCCGTGTAAAGGCGCGCCGTGATGGGATTGTAATTGCCGGTGCTGAGATGGACGTAACGGAAGATGCCGTCCGCTTCCTTGCGGACCACCAGGCACATCTTGCAGTGGATCTTGTATCCGACCAGGCCATAGACCACATGCACGCCCGCCTCTTCGAGCTTGCGGCTCCACTGGATGTTGTTGGCTTCATCGAAGCGGGCCCGCAATTCCACCACCGCCGTGACCTGTTTATTGTTGCGGGCCGCTTCCATCAACGCGCCGACAATCCGGGTATCGCCGCCCGTGCGATAAAGAGTCTGCTTGATGGCCAGCACGCCGGGGTCGCGGGCGGATTTTTCCAGGAACTCCACCACCGTATCGAAACTCTGGTAAGGATGATGCAGTAGAATATCGCGCCGGCGAATGGCGGCGAAGAGATCGCGTTCCCCCGGGCGCAACCGGAGGACAGGGGCGGTGAAGGCGGGATCGCGCAAATGGCTGGAGTGATCGCCTTCGTAAAGAGCCATGAGCCGCGCCGGATACATGGGGCCGTCGATGAGGTTTAAATCGTCGGTCGTCAAACGCAGCGTGCCCAAGAGCGCGCCGCGGATTTTGGGCGGGCAATCCTGGTCGATTTCCAGCCGCACGGCGTCGCCTTTGCGGCGGTTATGCAGTTCATTCTCGATCGCCTTGAGCAAATTGCCGCTATCCTGTTCGTCGAGGTAGAGCTCGCTGTTGCGCGTCAAGCGAAAGTGCCAGTAGCCGATGATTTTGGTGCCCGGAAACAGATCGCCCAGAAAATGGCCAATCACTTCGCCGAGGAAGACATAATCGCGTGGCGCGCCCTCCCGCGGCAGCTTGACCACCGCCGGCAGGACGCGCGGCGCTTGCACCACAGCCAGGTGGCGCAGGTTATCGCCGCCGGTCTTCATCTCCAATTGCACGACGATGTTGAGCGATTTATTGAGCAATTGCGGGAAGGGATGCACCGGGTCGATCGCCAGCGGGGTTAAAACCGGACGGACTTGCCCGCGATAAAACTGCTCCAGCCAACGGCGATCATTGCCGCCAAGCTGGCAGGGTTTGAGGAAACGAATGCCGTTACGTTCCAGTTCAGGGGCCAGTTGCTCGCGCCAGCAAGCATATTGGTCATGGACCATCCGCCGGATGCGTTCCTGCACGGCGCGCAACGTTTCGGCTGGGGTCAGCCCATCCTTGCCGCGGCGGGCGATGCCGCTTTCAATCTGCTGTTTGAGGCCGGCCACGCGCACCTCGAAGAACTCGTCGAGATTTGAACCGGTAATGCAAAAGAACTTGAGCCGTTCGAGCACGGGAGTGGCGGGATTGCGTGCCTCTTCCAGGACCCGCTGGTTGAATTCCAGCCAGCTCAATTCGCGGTTGAGAAACCGCGACGCCCCCAAGGATGTCTCAGTTGCCTGCATGACAAAGATAGTAGCCGGGTTTCAGGCGCCGGGCCAGAGGCAAAGCGGCATGATCTGAGACCTTTCATTCCGTACGGATCGGAACATCCCGCATTCAGAGCGGAATTCTGATCGTTAGCGATGGGTCGGTTTCACACTTAGCGATAATCGCGTTGTATCGAACGAGCAACGTGGTCAAAGTGACTTTGCATTCCGCGGTCCTAAATAGGCTTCGCTCGTAAACGTTAGCCGTCAGAAACTGCGCCGCATCAAGAACGTCGAAGCGGTCGGCGATCCCGGACGATTCGAGCAGATATTCGGCGGGTTGGACGGACTTCGCCAGAGTTACAATTATCGGCCGCATCCCCGCACCGAGATTTTCGGCGCATTTCCTGGCGAGGGCTTCGGACGGGTGAGTTGTTACATGAACGCACGTATTCTCGATCTGATAATCTGCCTGCCGCGCGGTGGAATGATCGGCTACGGAAAAGCCGTGATGCGCCAATTTTCCTTCCCCCACCACGAAATCAAGCTTCGCCCCGACAAGATGTTGAAGCATCGCGCCCAAATAATTTGTTCCGCCGCCCTCAGTCTGCAATTCCCCGGCCTGATCGAGAATGTCCTGAATATTCGCGCGAAGAGATTTGCCGGGATCAAAATGAAACCTTGTGCCCTTTGACGCGAAATGCGCGCGCACCTTTTCAATCCACCAGGCGAGCGCGAGGCCAAGGTCCAATTTGTTTTTGCTGTGGAGCTCGTTTAGCGCCTCAACATATACCTTCATGAGACCGAGGCTTCCTCGACTCGTGCGACCGCCTTCCTCAGCCAATACTCTGGAGATTTGGCACGCTTCAAGGATCTTCTGCACCGCCGCTTTGCCAAGGCCTGCGACCTGTCCGCCTTCTTCTGTTCGGAGGGCTTCAGGATTAAGCGGCAACCCCCTTTCCTTAGCAGTTTGGGTAACAACTAGTGCGACGCAAAGTCCACCCTGACGAAGGAACTTCGGATACAGTTTGCATAAGGTCATTAGCCTATCGCTGGTTTCGCTCATGCGGCCGCGTTCGGTTTCTTGCCGTAAGTGACAGTCGAAGATTCTGGCACGGGTTGGGGCAACGACTCGAATTGCTCCTGCCATAGTGGATTCAGATAATTATCGGCAACCCATTGAACAGCTGGAACGCAAACGGCGTCGCCGAAGCCGAAAAGCGCCTGATTTAGCGGCGCGTTTATCTTAAAGTCGTCGGCTCCCATTAGGCGTGCGCACTCCCTCGGCGTCAATAGTCTGGCTGCGAACTTACACTTGCCGGCAGCGAATAGGATTTGTCGTCCACTGCCGCCTCTTGGAGTCCGCAAGCACCCGGCAATCCCGTCCGTCCGCAATTCCGCCATCGATTTTCCATGTCGGACTCGGCGAAAAACAGTGGCGTAGCGAACTGCTTTGCCGCTAATCATAGCGTCGGCCGCTGCCCGATGCTTTTCGCTCATTTGATTTAGGAGATATTCGCAACGATCTTTGCTCCACCAGAGTCTAGAATTCGGCGACAACTCTTCGAGAATATCAGGCAGAAAACGAGCACAGCGAGGAAGCGAAGGCAGACGGCGAATTTGCCAATTAACATCTGGGTTCCACAGAATGAAATCGGCCAGCGCCACGGGCCGTGTATCGCTCTCATAAAAACTCGGCGTTTCGTTGAGAGCGGAAACAACTTTGGTTTTGACTCCCACAACGAAAAGCCGCTGTCGGCTTTGGGGAACGAACCGAGCCCCGTCAACTATAAACGCGTCAACAGCATAGCCGAGATCGTTTAGGGCAAGAAGCGCGTCTTTAAAATCGTTACCGTTGTTTGACGTTAGAAAGCCGGTGACATTTTCAAGAAGAACAATCGGCGGACGACGTTTTGACCCCATTTCCTTTAGGATGTCAACAAATCCCCAAAACGCAGACGATTGGCTGCCGGCCAACCCCTTCCGCGCCCCAGCGAGGGAAAGGTCATTACAGGGAAAGGAAGCTGTGGCAAGCGCGACCGTCGGCACTTCCGAAGCCTCGACCAAATGAACGTCTTTAAGAACAAAATGAGCCTCATTGCCAAAATGATCAGCGTACATGCGCCGCTTGTCCTCGTCGATATCATTGGCGAACGCGACGCGCCAACCGGCACGCTCCAAGCCGAGGCGCATCAATCCGATTCCCGCAAAGAACTCGGCTACGGTTTTGTTTCGAGGGCCAGTTGCCATATTGTGAGGGCATTCTTGAGGGGGTTTGAACAAGTTGCAACTCTGAAATGACTCGTTGCGCGACCAAGCCCGGGAATTTAAGCGAATGGCCCCAGATGCGGATTACCCGCCATCCCGCCTCTTGCAGTCGCCGAGTTACTACGCAATCTCGATCCATGTTGCGCGCGAATTTCCTTTCCCAGTATTCGCGATTAGTCTGAGGAATTCGGCAATGCCTAGGACAACCGTGCCAAAAACAACCGTCAACAAAAACGGCCAGCCTGCATTTCCAAAAAACAAAATCCGGTTTGCCAAATATGGTCTGTCTGCGCCGCCAACCGATTATGCCATGCTTGCGGAATATTCCAATAATTGCTAGCTCGGTTGCTTTATTTCCAGCACCTAGGACGCGAGCCATGACGTGTGACCGTTCCTGTTTTGAAAAGACGTCAGCCATGGTTTCCTATGTCCCGGCAAAGCAAGACTGCGGCAAATAATCATCTATCATCTCATCAGGGTAATCGCCGCTGGCGAAAATCTCCACGAGTTTCCGGAGCGCGGAAGGGACTTTTTACAATCTGCTCCCTCGTGTTTATAATTCCGCTCTTTCCCGTCAGGTCAGGGCGGACAATCCATCGGAGGTCGGTCCCATGGCCTGCGTGATTTACTGGCATGCCGTTGCCAAAGCTTGGGCCTCGGGGTAAATTGCCCGGATGAAACCGCTGGCCATGGCCTTTGCCGCCGCCCTGGTTTGCCTCGCGCCAACCGGGTTTTGTCAGACAAATTTCTTTCCCCGCCTGGTTTGTTCCAACGCCACCTACACCGACGCGACCATCGAATCGGTCACGCCGGCCACCGTGACTATTTGGTGGTCCGGCGGAGGGGAGCGGATTTCCATCACCAACCTTCCGCCCGAACTGCAGCGCCGCTATCACTACGATCCGCAGGCGGCGCAAGATTATTTGGACGCCCAGGCAGCCAAGAAGTCAGCCCAACAGGAACGCGATAAAAAAGCGGCCGAAGCCCTGGCCGCGGCCAAGGAAACCTTTGGCCCGGAACAAACCGTGCGCGTCGTCGGCCTGGTCAATGACTGGCACGTTCAAATTCTAGTTGACGGCAAGGTGAGTGACGCTTACATCCGAAAGCTGCCGCCGGCCGTGCTGGCGGCCATCCAGGAATACGCCCAGGCCAAGGCCGGCGCGGATGCCATGGGGAACGTGAGCACCAACGCTACTGTCACCCGTCAGGAAACGGTGAAGAACGGAACTCACAAGACGACGAAGGCCGTCGATACCCACAAACCGACCGATGCCGCAACTACGGCCATGAGCGCGCGCCGCCATTTGGGCGACCTCGAACGTCATTTGGCGGCCCGGACCACGGTTGTTGCCCGCCCCTCAGCCTTCGTTCTTAACGGAGGCATTCGGCAATGGCAATTTGAGGAGATGGCTGGAGAGAAGAAGTAAGGGTTGATGATTCGGCTTGCGTTGTCCCTGGCGTTTAGAGGACATTCGATGCTTCCATGAACCTCGCACTCGCTTTCGCTGCCAACGCGCGCCGCCATCCTGCCAAAACCGCTCTCTTTTGGGGCGAGGCGCGCTTTTCCTACCACGATCTCTGGACCCAGTCGCTCTGGGTGGCAGCCAAGTTGCTAGCTGACTACGGAGTGCGGCGCGGCGACCGGGTGGGAATCTGGTTGAGGAATTGCCCTGAGTTTGTCCCGGCGCTCTTCGGCATCTTTTCAGCGGGCGCGGTGGCGGTGCCGATCAACTGTTTCTTAAAGCCTGCTGAGGTCAGCTTCATTCTGGCCGACGCCGGGATCAACGTCCTTATCGTGGACGAATGCATGGACGATAGTTTGGGGAAATTGGCTGGAAAGTCGGGCCTGAGGTTTTTGCGGGCCGCTTCCTTTGGGCGCCGGGAGGAACCCGAACTCGGTCTGGATTTGAGCGAAGCCGATCTGGCCGTGCTCATCTACACGTCCGGCACGACCGGACATCCGAAGGGAGCGATGCTCTCCCACGGCAATCTTCTGGCCAATGTCCAAAGTTGCCGGGTCGCGCTCGAAGCCGTGGGCGAGGACCGATTTGCCGTGGTCTTGCCGCTCTTTCATAGTTTTATGCTGACTGTCGGGTTGCTCTTACCGCTCCTGGTAGGCGGTTCGATGGTGTTGATTAAGACGCTTCATCCTCCCAAGAGCCTCCTGACGGAGATGTTCCAGCATCAGGCCACGCTGTTGCCGGCTGTGCCGCAGTTTTTCCGGGCGCTGACTCACGGGGCGATGCCCGCGCAGTTTCCTTTGCGGCTTTGCATCAGCGGCGGGGCTCCGTTGCCGGCGGCCCTTTTGCGCGATTTTACGGGCCGCTTCTCCATTCCGCTCCTGGAGGGCTACGGCCTGAGCGAAGCAAGTCCGGTCGTGAGCTTTCAGCCGATTCGCGGCCCCTGGAAAGCCGGCTCCATCGGCAAACCGCTGGCCAACATCGAAGTTTCCATTCAGAACGAGGCTGGCGAGGTCCTTCCCCCGGGGGAAAGCGGCGAAGTCTGCGTGCGCGGGTCGAATGTCATGCTGGGATATTGGAATCAGCCCGAGGCCACCGCCGCGGCCTTGCGGCAAGGCTGGCTTTTAACCGGGGATATTGGCCATGCCGATGAGGATGGTTACTTCTATATCACCGATCGCAAGAAAGACATGTTGCTGGTCAACGGCATCAACGTCTATCCGCGCGAAGTCGAGGAGGTCCTTTATCGGTACCCGGGGGTCAAGGAAGCCGCCGTGATTGGTGTGCCAGATGCCCGACGAGGGGAGCAGCCGCTGGCGTTTATCGCCTCTGAGGACGGGATGAAATTGGACGAAGAGCGGTTGTTAGATTTCGCGCGCGAACAATTGGCCGACTATAAGGTGCCGCGCCGGGTCGTTTTTCTGCCTGCCCTGCCGCACAATGCCACCGGCAAAATGCTCAAGACGGAACTGCGCACCATGGCCGTCAACGGCGCCTGAGGCGAATGTGCGGATTGATTGGGGAGTTCTGGAGGAACTACCGGGCGGGACGCCCGGCAGAGCGACCGGGACAGTCGCGGTCCACAGCCACAAAATGCGCCACTAACCGTTCCGGGGAGCGCGGGCGTCCTGCCGAAGGCATCAGGTTCCCGCGACGGTTGTCCAGCATATCCGCCTATTCTTCAACGGGTTGCGCATAAAACAGACTTTTACGAGTTGACGGTGGCAAGCTCTGCCCCATACACTGTCTAAACTTTGACAGGGCTGCCTGAAGCGCCATGTCAAAATCATTTTATGGCTGAAGGATATTGTTTTAAGTGCAAAGCAAAAAAAGAAATAGCCGAGGCCGTTGAGGAGACGATGAAGAATGGGCGCAAAGCGATCAAGGGGAAGTGTCCGACCTGCGGCGTGGTGATGTTCAAAATCCTCGGCGGCAGCAAAGCAACCGCGACCGCGCCCACGGTTGGCACCCCGAAGCCGACCAATCAGCCGAGTTAAATCCTATGGCGCAACAACTGGCCTATGTCATCATCACCCCTTACACCCTCCATAAATCCCGGACGGGCGGGATTCTGGCGCGGCTGATCACGCGCACCGGGTTGGAATTGGTGGCGGCACGCATGTTCGCGCCCAGCGTGGAACTGGTCCAGCAATACTCGGACCTCATTATTTCCGCGGCTGATCCGCAAGACCGCCGGGTGCAGGAGTTGATCCGCGACTACATTCTGCGCAATCTCGCTCCGGACCCCAAGTCCAAGCGCCGTCGTCGCGTGATGGTGCTTCTGTTTCGCGGCGAAGAAGCCGTGCGCAAAATTCGCTCGGTCATTGGCAATATTGCGGCCGATCGCCGCGGCGGCGAAACCATTCGCGATACCTACGGCGACCTCGTGCTGGACGAGCACGAACAAGTGCGCTACTTCGAGCCAGCGGTCCTGGCTTCTCCCATGCCGGAGGAGGCGGGCCTGAAACTCAAGCTCTGGGCGCGCTATTCGGACGCCGATGGAGGCGTCGTCAATGACACTCTGGCTTACGCTCCGGGCGAAGTCCCGCAGCGCACGCTCGTGCTCATCAAGCCGGACAATTTCCGTTTTGCCACCGGCCGCCCCGGCAACGTCATCGATTTCCTTTCCCGGACTGGCCTCTACATCGTGGGCATCAAGGTCCACCGCATGAGCGTGGCGGAAGCTTCGGAGTTCTACGGGCCGGTCCGTGAAGTGTTGCGCACCAAGCTCAAAGACGTGGTGTCGGCCCGGGCCAAGAACGCCCTCGAGAAGGAATTCGGATTCAAATTGCCCGCGACGGAAGAAAAACAATTGGGGGACATCCTCGGTCCTTGCTTTGGCGATAATCAGTTCGAGAACATCGTCAAATTCATGTCCGGCCGGTCACGTGCCGATTGCGATCCGGCCATGCTCACCCAACCGGGCACGGAGAAATGCATTGCCTTGATCTATGAAGGAGTCGAGGCCATCGGAAAAATCCGCGATGTGCTCGGTCCAACCGACCCTTCCAAGGCGCCTCCTGGCTCCATCCGGCGCGAATTTGGGTCCACCATCATGGTCAATGCCGCCCATGCCAGTGATTCCGTCGAGAATGCCCAACGCGAGATGAAGATCGTCAACGTGGCGGAAAATAATTTCCGCGCCGTGGTGGAAGAATTCTACGGGAAGATCTGAGGCGGCGGTATGCAGGGGACCGCGATCGTCCCGATCGCTGTGGCGGGCGTCCCGCCCGACACTCAGGCTGGAGCGAGAGACGACCGCGCTCCTCCGACATGCCTCCGCGCGATCCGCTTCGTTCCCGCAAATGTCAAGAAAGACGCGAGGCTTTCGGCGCGTTGTTTCTTCAACGTCTGCTTGAGTTTTTAGCGCTTACGTCTAAGCTATGGGCATGAAGAACGATGTTTTGCCTGTGGAAATACGCGGTCTCCTGCCGATGAACAGCGGCTGCGCGATTTTCGTCGGCAATGCGCGCAAAGTTTTCATCATCCAGGTCGAACCCAACATGGGCGTGGTCATCGGTATGTTCTTGAAAGACATGCACAAGGAGCGGCCGCTGACTCATGACCTGGTAAACAATATTTTCAAGGGCCTGAACATTACGATCGAACGGGTCATCATCACCGAGCTGAAAAATGCCACGTACTACGCCCGGCTGATCTTGCAGCAGGAAAACGAATTGGGACGCAAGATTGTGGAAATTGACGCCCGGCCGAGCGATTGCCTGGCCCTGGCCACCGCGCAGAAACGCCCCATTTATGTTTCCGCCGCCCTCTTTGAACAGGTCGAGGACATGAGCGCCACCCTGGAACGGATCAACGAGAACACCGGGGAATCCGAAGAGTCCGAGTAAAACAACCCTCCCCGCCCATGCCTCCCGCTGCTGTCAAGAACCCGGTGCTCCTTGTCTGCGGCGAGGACGAATTCGGCGTCAAACTGCGCGGCCGCGAGGTTTTTCAGCAATGGAGCGGGGAGATCGGCGGTTCGGATCACGAGGTCATCGACGCCTATGTCAATAATAGCGGCGAAGCGCTGGCGGCCCTGGCCAAGCTGCGGGAGGCCCTGCAAACCCTCCCCTTCTTTGGCAGCGGCAAAGTGGTCTGGTTGCAGAGCTGCAATTTCTTCGGCGAAGAACGCGCCGCCAGCGCCCAAGCCGTCACCGAAAGTCTCGCCAGCCTGGCGCAGGAACTGAAGGGATTTGTCTGGCGCGACGTCCGGCTGCTGGTGACCGCTGGAAAAGTGGACAAGCGCAAAGCCATTTACAAGACGCTGGAGAAGATTGGTTCCGTAGAGGTTTTGGCCGGCTGGTCCATCGAAGACCGGGATTGGGAGGACCAGGCCGAAAACTTTGCCAGCAAGACGTTCCGTGACTTGGGTCAGGAGATTTCCGGCGAGGCCGTCGCGCGGTTGGTGGCCAAGGCCGGCCCAAACCCCAGAGCCTTGCGAGGCGAAATTGAGAAGCTTTCCCTTTTCGTCGGGTCGAGGAAGCGGGTGGAAGCTGCCGACGTCGATGCCATCGTAACCAGCAACAAGCAGGCGCGCGCTTTCGCCTTGGGCGACGCCTTGGGAGATCGTGATTTGCCGAAGCTGTTGCGGTGCCTCGATGAGGAGTTATGGGAGGCGCGGCGGGACCCGCAGCATAACGAAATCGGCCTGCTTTACGGGTTGATCAGCAAGGTGAGGGCCATGCTTTTTGCGCGGGAGATGATGGCGCAAAAGTGGCTCAAGCCGGAGACGGAGTTCTTTCGTTTTAAGGCGCAACTGGAGCGGATCCCGCCGGACGCGCTGCCCGAAGATAAGAAATTCAACCCATTGGCGCTCAATCCGTATGTGCTCTTTCGGGCGACGGCGCAGGCGCGCCATTATACCGTCGCGGAATTGGTCGCCGCGATGGACCTGTTGCTCGATTGCAACCTGAAGTTAATCTCGCGCAACCTGGACCCGGCGTTGGTCTTGCAGCAGGCGTTGGTCAGGATTGCCAGCCGTCCGGAAGGTCCGGCTGGCCGGGAGTTTTTGCCAGCCGCCGCTTGACTACGCGCCCGCGAGATTGGATATTGCCAAGGCTGTCTATGAGTCAAAATGCGGCAAATTTGATGGTGGCAGTCGCGGACCACGCGGCGTGCGTCAAGATTAATGGCCGCGCCGATTTTACCTCCAGCGTGGATCTGAAGAAGCTGATCACGGAGCTGTGGCAGCGGGGTTATAATCGGTTTACCTTTGAGTTGTGCGATTGTGTGACGATGGACAGCACTTTCCTGGGACTGCTGGCGGGAATCGCCCTGAAGTTTATTGATACTGGCAACCCGCAGGCCACGCCGTTGGAGCTGATCAATCCCTGTCCGCGGATTGTTGAAGTTCTGGAAAGCCTCGGCGTCGCGCACCTTTTTATGATCACTTCCGGACCCAAACAGGCGCTCGGCCATTTTGAGCCGTTGAGCAAGTGCGGCGAAACCCGGACAGAGATCGCGCGCACCTGTTTGGAGGCCCATCAGACCCTGATGGAGATCAAACCGGAAAACGTCCGAAAATTCAAAGACGTCGCCGAGTTCTTGGCTGAGGACTTGAAACGCCTGGAAGTGGCGGAAAAGAAATAGCGGCTACGGGCGGCGCTTCCATTCTTTCTTCTCCGGCTCCGGCAACCCTTGGGCGCGAAGCGCGGTGCGGAAATGCATCTTCGCCACTTTGCGCAACTCCTCCACTCCGCGCTGAGCGACAAACTGTTTGGCTGCCGCGTCCACCGCGGCGGAAGCGCCTTTGGGAAACTCCATCTCGTATTTCTTGCCGAGGTCGCGCAGGCGCGTGACGAATTCATTGCGGGCCAAAATCGAAGCCGCAGCGACGGCGAGGTCTTCCTCGGCCTTATGGCGCTGCACCAATTCCACGCTCCGTCCCAGGGCCATCAGTGACTTGGCGATAACGCCCTTATCGTGGGCGAATTGATCGCTGATCGCCCGCACGGGCTTGGGGTTCATCTGGTAAGCGACACTCATCAGGTTTTCAATCACGCGGGCATGGCCCCAGCCGAGGAGCGTGTTAACGCTTCTCAGCTTCGCCTGCAAGCGGTTGTAAGCCTCGTTGCCGATGGGCACGACAGAGAACACGCAGCCGGGCGTGTCGCGAATCAATTGCGCCAACTCGGCAATGCGGCGGTCGCTGCCGATGTTCTTGGAATCGCGGATGCCGGCCTCCTGCCAGGGCTTGACCATCGTTTCATTGAGATAGACGCCCGCCACACAGAGGGGGCCAAAGAAATCGCCCTTGCCGCTTTCGTCCACGCCAATTCGCGGGGCCAGCAACTCCGGATTCAAAACTGCTTCGTAGCCCAGTTTGACCGCCTTCAAAATGAGCGGTTCGAGGACAAATTCAACGAAGTCCTGGGTGCCTTTGCCCTGCACGACCAGCTTGCCGCTTTCGTAAAAGGTGACGTTGACCTTTTCCCTTTCCCCGGCAAAGCGGGCATAAGGCACGTCGCGGAACTTGTAATCGTGGCCGCGCAGATGGGCCTCCAAGGCCGTGGCCTGGGCGTCGGTCAATTTGCAGGTATAGCTGGTCAGCGCCTTCACTTTGTCATCGTAAGCCCAGCCAAAAAGATTGGAAATTAAATTTGGGCGTTAGAGGGAGGTGGGGCGGCGCTGCCGTGCCTCCCAAATGTTCTTTGCGGCAGGTGCATGAAATTCCCTGGTGAGGGAGAAGTTTGGGCGGAGCGGCAGCTCCGCCCCACCAACATTGCCCATATCTATAATCACCCCAAGTCGCATGGAACGCCTTTTCTTGCTGTTCAACCGGAGCGCTTCCGTTTAGATGCTTGCCGGACATGCGCTCGATCGCGAAAAAACTGACTGAATGGTATGGCAACAACGCGCGCGACCTTCCCTGGCGCCGTACGCGCGACGCTTATGCGATCTGGATTTCCGAGATCATGCTGCAACAGACGCAGGTTAAAACCGTCATTCCTTATTTCGAGCGGTGGATGCGGATTTTTCCCACAGTCGGAGCCTTTGCACGCGCGCCGTTGGAGACGGTGCTCAAACAATGGGAGGGGTTGGGTTACTACAAGCGCGTTCGCAATGCCCAGACGGCTGCCTGCCAGATCCTGGAACGCCACGGCGGCCGGTTCCCGGCTGCCTTTGAGGATGTCCTGGCTCTTCCTGGCGTGGGGCGTTACACGGCGGGCGCCATTTGCAGCCTCGCCTTCAATCAGCCGGCGCCGATTCTTGACGGCAACGTCATCCGGGTGTTGAGCCGCCTGTTTGGCATCTCGGGCAATCCGCGTGACAAGAGGGTCAATCAAAAACTATGGAGCCTCGCCCAGGCGCTCGTCTCGGTCCGCGGCATCGAGCCTTCGCAATTAAACCAGGCCCTCATGGAATTGGGCGCGTTGATTTGCCTGCCGCGCCTGGCCAAATGCTCGGAATGCCCCGTGAGCGGGCAATGCCAGGCGCTGGCCGCCCATCGTGTGGCAGAACTTCCCGCGCTGGCTTCGCGCGCGCCCGCGCGCCAGCGGCGTTTTATCGCCCTCGTCGTGCGGCAGCGTGGGCGATTCCTGGTACGGCCACGTCCGACCGAGGGAGTGAACGCCGGTTTGTGGGAATTCCCCAACGTGGAAATCCCGTTAAAAACGAGGGGCCTTGCCGCCTTTGCCGCGCCTTTTTCCATCGCGCCGGGGGGCCCCATCTTTCACGTCCGCCACTCCATCACCAACTCACGGATTTTGCTCGAGGTTTTCCGCGCCACCCTTTCTGCTCGAACTGAACCGCCCGGTGTCTGGAAAACCGCCGCCGAGGCTCGGAAGCTGCCGTTCACCAGCGCCCATCGCAAGGTGCTGGAGGCGGTGGCAAACGGGCCATGCAAAAACAGTTTCCTCGTGCCTGGGAACAGCCCGGATCGCAGTCAATTGAAAACTGACCATTGAGAGTTTGTCATTTGTCATTGCAGATCGGCGAGGCGACCCTGCCTTGAGAATTTAGACGCGTGCTCCCAAGGGATCAGGGCGGCGTGTGGAAATTCGCGGCGGGGCTAAGGTTGCCGTAACGATCCATGGCGGAAAGAGCGATAACGCCAGGCAGATTCGCCGGTGCGGCGGCCTTGAGGACCAGGGACGTTGTTTTTGCCGGCAGGATTTCGCTCGTCCAACGCTCCCCTGCTCTTTTCTGGACAAGCCACTGCCAGACTGGAACGCCGGCGGGTCTCCAATTCAATCTCAATTCGTTGCCATTATGCTCCGCCCGAAGGTATGGCGGCCGCGGGCGCTCGGCGCATAGCCAGGGGCAGGCCGGCGTCAGGGCCGGCTCGCTATAAATCCGCCGCAGAGAGTCCGCCACGCCATCTTGATTCCGCAGCAAGGGCGCGGCATGCCACAGGAGCACCCCGGACGCTCCCGGCTCAGAGCGAGTCAATTCTATTTCTCTGGCGGCCTCTCCGGTGCCGTCGCGGAGACTTTTCCAACCGGTGATCTGCATGCCTGGCCAGAGATTCCGATGGCGGGTGTTTTGCCCGGCCCACCAGCGCAAAAGCACGGGGAAGCTTTGCGCCTTTTGGTCGATCGGCCAGTAGAGCTGCGGGGCCAAATAATCCACCCAGCCTTCCACCAGCCACTTGCGCGAATCGGCGAAGAGTTCATTGTAAGCGTCAAATCCGGTAATGGACGGCGGGTTGGTGGGGCGCCAAATGCCAAAAGGACTGATGCCAAACTTGACCCACGGTTTCTCTTTTTTGATCGCCTGGTAAATGGAGTGAACAAATTCATCCACATTTTGCCGCCGCCAATCCGCCCGCGATAACTTTCCCCCGCGGACTTGGTAGCGCTGCCAGGAAGCGTTGTCGGGAAACTCAAGTTCCCGATTCTGGTCGTTCTTTTCCGGGTACGGGTAAAAGTAATCGTCAAAATGGACTCCGTCGATGTCATAGCGGCGCACCACGTCCATGATGACGTTGGACGAATACTGGCGGGTCCCATCCTCGCCGGGGTCCAGCCAGAGCGATTTGCCGTAGGCGCGGACCAATTCCGGGTGACGCTGGCTCACTGGCGGCAGGGCTTTTGGGCCGGGGCTGGAAAGGCAGACTCGGTACGGGTTGAACCAGGCATGCAACTCCAGTCCGCGCCGATGAGCTTCCGTGATGGCGAAAGCCAGAGGATCATAGTAGGGGGACGGGGCTTGGCCCGCTTTTCCACTGAGATACTCGGACCAGGGCTCAAGGCTCGATTGGTAGAAGGCATCGCAGGATGGCCGGACCTGGAAGACGATGGCGTTCAGATGCAGGGCCGCCGCGTGGTCCAGCAAATTGAGCAATTCGTCCTGCTGTTGCCGGGTGGACAACCCTGGCTTGGAAGGCCAGTCGATATTCTTGACTGTGGCGACCCAGAGCCCGCGGAATTCACGCCGGAGAACTGGCGGCTTATCAGCGAATGGCAAAGGGGCCGCTGCCGAAGTTAGGATGGTGCCAACCTCCAACCAACCCACGGCTGCCCAAATCAGTGCCAGCTTGAACATTTAGTAGCACAGAGCAATACTGGCGTTCGTCGCGATTGGAAAGGACGAAACGCGAGCAAATCAACGACTCTGAGAGTGTTGCCTTGATTTGGAAGGAGAATTTGGTAACGCTATAGAGTATGTTCGATCGCCTCTACGCAGACAATTACAGGTGTTTTTCGGCATTTACGCTGGAATTCGACTCGCTCTCCGTGCTTTTAGGGCCTAACGGGACCGGAAAATCAACGGTCCTCACCTTGTTTGCCAAAGTGCGCGACTTTGTGACAGGCAAAGGTCGATCAGTTGATTTGTTTCCGGCGGAGACACTTTGTCGTTGGGATATCAGGATTGAACAAACTTTTGAGGTGGGGGTGACGTTGGCGGAACATGGAGAGTATGTCTATCGGCTTCGCATTAGGCACGAGGCTCCGGAACGGGGTTTAAACAAAGTCGTCGAAGAGACCCTGCATTTGAACGGCAAGCCCTTGTTTGAGGGAAACGACCAGAAAATCCGATTGTATAATGACCGGCAGAGCGGCCCTATCGAAATGCAACCGGACTGGCATGTTTCCGGGATTTCGCGCGTCTATGAACGCCATGACAATAAGAAGTTGGTGGCGTTTCGAAGGGCGTTTGAGACGATGCTGGTCTTACAATTGAATCCTGGCTTGGTCAGCGCTGTTGCCGGCGGCAAACAACCCATTGAAGTTCCGACCCCGGATTGTTCCGATTTTGCCGGATGGTTACGGCATATCTCCGCGGCGGACGCGTTGGTTCGACAAAGCGCGGAACGGAGTTTGGCAGAGGGAACCCTTCCGGGATTTCTCGCTTTTCAAGCGACCCCGTCGGGAGATTCTGAGATTCTTGAGTGTTTTTTTCAATCAAAGCCGAAGGCGCTGAGGTTTCGGCTGGATGAACTTTCTTCTGGCCAGATCGCGCTTATCATTCTGGAAATCGCGATCGCCGCGGCTACAGAGCATGGCGGGGTCCTTATGCTCGACGAGCCAAGTAATTTTCTCGGTCTGTCCGAAATTCAGCCTCTTATCATTCGTCTGCAGGACGCAGCCTTGGAAGGCCGTTTCCAGGTTGTCTTGACAGCTCACCATCCGATCGCAGTCGATCTCCTTGGCGCGGGTTTTGGCCAGTGGATGGATAGGGAACCAGCGGGCCCGGCGCGGGTGCAGCGTGTGCGTTTGAAGGATTCCGCCGCAGATGACAAGTCTTCCATAAGAGTTTCTGACTTAATCGCGCGCGGATGGATTTCAGCGCTCAGTGTATCGACCGCGGCGGTTGAACAGCAGGCGAGTCCGCCAGCCACCCTGCACTGATGGCGCGGGTTTGCAATATTGTCCTGGTTTGTGAAGGTTGGCGCGATTCCGCGTTTGCCCGAGGATTCTTGGAGACGTCCGGCAACCGGAGAATCGCTGTCAGGACGAATCCTGGCGGTTCAGGATATGGCTGGGTCAAAACTCAATTTGTCGAAGAAGTCGATAGATTAGCTCGATTTTCGGAGGGGAGGGGCGTCTTGGGCCTGCTTGACGAAGACGGCGTCCCAGGGCGGCAGAAAGCCATTGCGGACGCATTGAACGAGCGTCATCTGGGAGCACTTTCGGCCAGCACCGGCCGATGTCTTCTTCTGCCAACGCGAAACCTGGAAACTTGGCTTTATTGGCTAAGATGCCGCCAAAAGGGAATCGCTGTTTCAATTGACGAAACGAAAGATTTTAAAAGACAGCCGCCAGACGGGGTTGCCCGCATCGAAGATTCGGATTGCCGATCTGCCGGTCAATATCTCCATACTTTGGACCATACGCAACTGCCGGAAGGATACCCTCCGATGTTGCGTGCGGGGCTCGCGCAACTGCGAGAATTCCTCAACGCCGTGCGCCGCTAATAGACACCTTCGACGATGTTCTTTTCCATGGCGCCGAAGGGGCGCACTTCGGCCACGCCATCCCAGGCGTAAGGAGCGCGCGGTTCGCGCCGGACGGCTTCATCGCGTTCGAGGAAGCGCGGCATGAAGAATTCGCGGGTGAGAGTGGTTAATTCGACCCGGCCCCATTGGCCGTAGCCGACGACTTGCTCTGTTTTGGCTGGATCAACGATGCGCAGGACGGCGCGAGGCTGTGGAGCGTAATAGGTGACGGAAAAACTGTCCCCAGGCTGGAGAGGAACGCTCGCCGCCAGGCCCATGAGCGTGTTGCCGTAAGTGGGATAAAAACCGATGCGGTTTTCCAAAACTTCCTCGATCAAAAAGCGGGTGTATTGCGGGGCCATCGTCGTGCCGCCGCAAAAGACTCCCCGAATGCCGGCATCCCACAGATTGATTTTCTCGCCCAGGGCCTCGAGCAATTTAGGCGTGGTGAAGAGCGCGCTGACCTTGCGGTGCTTGAGAATGGTGACGGCTTGCTCCACCACATGGTCCATGTAGGCGCGCGCCACGTCGGCCTTCTTTTCGGAGATGACCCGTTTGACCCAGCGGGGATCCAAGTCAACAAAATAACAGGAACTGCCGCGAAAGTTGGCCAGGTGCTCGACGGCCAGGCGCAGCCGCCGGGGGCCAGTCGGGCCGACCATCAGCCAGTAGCCGCCACGAGGAAAATGGGCATCGGAAAGTTTGCCGGAGAATTCCTCGTAATCCGTTTTGTAATCGTCCCAGCCGATGCGTTGCTTGGGCATGCCGGTGGTGCCGCCGGTCTCGAAAACATTGAAAGGGCGGCCTTGGAATTTCTTCGGGACCCAGACTTCCGGCTGCAAATCCCGCAGCCATTCATCCTGAAAGTGAGGAAAGCGTTGCAGACAGCCGAAGCATTTGACTTCAGCGGCGGGGTTCCAGCCGGCCTTTTTCGCCCAGTCGAGCCAGAACGGGCAACCGGTTTCGGGAGAAAAATGCCATTGGACGATCTCGCGCGCGTGGCGGTCAAGTTGGTCCTGGGCGGCCTTAATGGTGTTCTGGTCAGGAAGCATGGGGCGAAGTAGTTGTAAAATATTTGGCGATGGTGGCGTCGCTGGGAGGCGGACTGAAAAGGGAAAACAAAACGACACAGACGGCGGAGCCGAGGACCATGGGCAGCACGGTCATAAAGCCATTCCAGAAACTGACGTCTCCGCGCGGATTGATGAAGAAAACTTTAATGTCGCCGGCTTGCCAGAGAATATCGCCCGGTTTGTGCCCGGTCTGCATGAGGGCGGTCCAGATGAGAAATCCGGCCACATAGAGGGTTGCGGCCAGCGCGCCCCATTTGGTGCTGCGCTTCCAAAACAGGGCGGCCACCATCACCGGAGACATAGCCGCGAAGCCGGAAAATGCGTAGCGGATCGCGATCTCAAAGATCCCCTGCTTTTCCTTCAGCGCCAGCGCGACAAAATAAGCAATGAGCGTCACCACGACGATGAAACCCCGCGCAAAATGGACCGAACGGCTCTCGCCGAATTTTTCGTGGCCGCCGTAATGAGCGAAAATGTCGCGCGTGAACATAGTGCTCAGGGCCAAAACCTGGTGGGCATCCGAACCCATGACGGCAGAAATGACGCCCGCGCCGAGAACGCCCGCCAGCCAGGCGGGAGCGTAAGTGTCCAGCAGGCGGAGCAGGACGCCATCCGGATCGGGGATTTTGCCCATCGCGGCGAAACCGAGCACACCGAGAAAGACGCAGGGCAGCCAGATGGCCAGGATAGCCAGCGGATAGGCGATGACCGTCTGTTTAAACGCGGAGACGCGCCGGGCGGAAAAACACATGATGGCCATATGCGGAAACATGATGGAGGAGAGCGGTATGAGCGTATAACTCCAGAAGGCTTGGGGCGGCATTTTTTCGCGCGTGACCAGGAAACGCGCCTTGGGATCGGCGGCCAGGTCATGCATGTAATCGCTAAAGCTCTTGGGCAGCGCGTGGCTGATGACCGCCACCGCGACGGCGCCAAAGCAGAGAAAAAGAATGGTTTGCAGAATGTTCACCCAGACCGTTCCCCGCATTCCGCCCAGAAAAACATTCAACGTGACGACGATCGCGACAATCGCGCAGCCGACCGGATAGGCGATGATGGGCTGGTGAGTGTCCTTGGCGACGGAAATAGCCGAGAGGACTGTCCCGCCGCCCATAATGCTGATGATCATGTAAGGAATCAACATCGCCGCGCTTAGGGCAAAAATAACGGTGCCGATATGGTTGCACTCCCAGCGGTCGCGAAAAAAGGAGACCTGGGTTTGGTGGCCGAATCTCTTGCCTAAAGCCCAGAGCCGCGTGCCGATGAAGAAAATAGTCAAAGGGATCACCAGACAAGAGGAGGATGCCATCAAGCCGTAGATGCCAATGCCTTGCCGATAGGCTTGCCCGGAGCTGCCCAGAATGGCGAAGGCCGTCATGTTCGTGGCAAAGAGGGACAAGAAGAAAACCAACGGACCAATGGAACGGCTGGCGAGGAAAAAGTCCTCGGTGTTTTCCTTGCTTTTCTTGAAGGCGATGCTGCCGATGACAGCGATGAGCGCGAGGTAAACCAGAATGACAATGATCGGAATCATTTCTCCTGGTCCTCCAGGTGCTTGGGCCAAACGGTTTTGACCAGGATGGCCATTAACACCGCGCAGGCGATGGAATAAGCCGCCTGATAGGCCAGGCCAACGGGAAGAAACCCGAAGATCATCGGGTCGGATTTACGCCAGTTCCACAAATCCTGATGGGCCACATACACCGCCAGGATCAACAGGAACACCAAGGTTTTTTTCATCAGTTTTTGATTTCGGGAACTGGTCTTTATATTTGGGCGGCGCGGCAGCGCCGCCCCACCGACTTTGGGTAGGGCGCGTGCTGCCGCAACGCCCACAAATCAATATGTTTTGGCTATTGGTTAGCGCTTGGTTTATTGGGGTCGATATTATTGTCTTTCTTCAAATCGCTGGCCATTTGCCTGTGCTCGGAATCGTAGAAAGCGAAAAGGTGGGTGTTGGAATGGACGTAAAGCACACCGTTGGCGGCAACAGGCGTTGAATAGATCGGCCCGCCCAGGTTCGTCTGGCTAATGAGCTTCTTCTCTTTGCTGGCCGCGAACACAAAGAAGTCCCCGTCTTCATCCCCGCAATAAACTTTTCCATCCGCCACCAGGGTCGAACCCCACATGTGCGCTTTAAGGTCCTCGGTCCAGTACTCTTTGCCCGTGTCAGCATCCAGGCAGTGAAGGAACCCGGAAAAATCGCCAACAAAGAGCAAGCCGTTGAGGGTGATGGAGACGGTGGAGAGGCTGCGGTGGATTTTATCGTAGCTCCAGATTTTGCCCGATTTGGTGATGTCACCGGTTTTGGTGGCGTCAATACAATTGAGGATGCCGACGCCTTCCCCGTGTTCCGGGTCCTGGCCGACCGCGACATAGACGCGATTGTTCCAGAAAACGGGTGTGGCGTTAACTTCGCTCGGTCCGTCCGGCGCGGGGTATTTGTGGGCGTCGTCGTGGGCGCGGCGCTCGGGCGGATTGCAATCGAACCACCAGGCTTTTTTGAGATAATAGGTGTCCGGGTCTTCCACGCGATTGATCGGCGGGCCGGGCACGACCGGAACGATGGGAGCGCCGGCGCCCTTTTGCGGTTGGGCGTCAAAGGCGTAACAAACGCCGTCACCGCCACCGAAGAAAATCAAAGTGCGCCCGTTGACCACGCCCATGGAAGGAGAACTCCATTGGCCGTGGAAAATGCGGGGGCCAATGCCGGCATTGTCCTCACCCGCGAGTTTGCCGGTGACCTTGTTGATCGCGATGAGGCTGGGAGAATTGGGCGAAGGAATGTTGACGTGGGTCCAGTCCTGGCCATTGGAGGTGCAGGCATAAATCAAGTCACCCACGATGAGCAGCGAGCAGTTGGAGGCGTTGTGCGGAAAAACGCCCAACTCATCCATCATGTCGTATTTCCAGATAATGTCGGCATCGCGCGGGCCAATTTTGGCCGGCGGGTTGCCCGGCCCGGCGACATATTGGGCTTCGTCCATGAACGGGCCTTGGTTGCCGTTGGCCATGCCGTCGGCGTCCAGGCACATCACTTCGCAGCGGCTGGTCACCAGATAAACGCGATTACCCTCCACGCAAGGGGAGGAAAGCAGACCAAGGTTTTCCCAGTCATTGACCTTGCCGGAAGCGAGTTTGGGGACGACCAATTGCCAAAGGAAAGCGCCGGTTTTCTCATCGAAACACATCAAGATGCTGCGGTCGCCCTGGTGCTGGGGATCGCGCGGGTTTTCGTTGTTGGTGCCGATGAAGATTTTGCCGCCGGCCACGACAACATTGCCGTAACTTTGCGAGCCGACTTTGACGGCCCACTTGGCGTTGGGCACGTTGCTCAAATCGACTTCGTCGCCGCCGGGCTTGAAATCAATGTGGCCATTGGTGCTGGTGGTGAAATGATCGGGCAAGTCGGTTTCTTTCGAGTACATGTTGCGGCCGGGGTCCGGGCCGCCCCAACGGGGCCAGTCGGCGGCCTGGGCCAGGGGGCCGCAAGTCACAAGAGCGGCGGCCACGGCGCTGGAAATGGAGAAATGGTAGGATTTCATAAATTTAAACGGCTTCAGTTCGCCGTGACGGCGACATTGTCAATATAAATCCGCATGTTTTGGGGAGAGAATCCGAATAAACCGGGGCAACCGCAGGTGTTGGCGTGGGCCACGGCCACCTCGCTCGTCCAGGCTTGCGGTTCCGGCTCGCTTTTCTTCCAGGCCTTGGCGCGGATCACGCCCGAACCGTCGGACGCCAGGTCCACCCGCGCTTTCAAGGTGTACCAGACGTTGGCCTCCCAATGGAAGGGCTTCTGCGAGCGGAGCAATTCCTCGTTGGAAGTGGTTTCCAGGACCTGTTCATTGCCTTTGAGAACAACGCGGTAGCGCTGGTTAATGATTCCCACGGTGGACATTTTGCGCTTGTTGCCGTCGCTCATGACGTCGGCTTCAATGGTGTAGTTCTTTAAGTCCGGAGTGCCCATGAAGACTGTGGCGCGTTGGAAGAAAGGATTGTCAATGGTTTTGACAAGGCATTTGTTCCCGTTGACGTCGCGCACGTCAAATTTGAACCGCGCCCCAATCCAAGGCAGTGGAGGGTAGGCGAATTTGGTCGGCGGCTCAATGGTGTTGGTCGTCATTTCCGTCAGATTGGCGCTTTCGAAATCTTGCGTGATGGGCAGTCCAGGCAGGACGCGGCCGCGGATGTAGCCGGCCAGGTTCCCTTCTTTGGCTTCAAACGCCCCGGCGGAAGGAACCTTATCCGGCGCGGCCACCAATTGGCCGTCTTGGTTGAAGGAAGCTTTCATCGTTGCTTTGACTTTCGCCGTGGCGGGAATGTAAGAGGCCCATTGGATGGAGCGCGGGTCTTCCACGTTGCGCACGGTCAAACCGTTGCCATCCAACTCGCGGACGTGAAAGGAGACTTTTTCGTTTGGTTGCAGCAAGAGTTCTGAAGGAATCGGGAGCAAACTTTTGGCGGGACCGGCCTCCGGCCATTGGCCGTCCGGCGCCGCATCCGCGGTCGCGAAGTCGGCGGAAGCAGGCGTGCTGGAGCCGAAACAATAAAGCTTCTTGTTGGTCTGGATATAAATGCGGCCGTTATAAGCGGTAGGAGTTCCGAAGCAGCGACCGTCCAGGACGGTGTGCGAGAGAACTTTGCCCTCGTGGTCACCCGGTTCGATGACGTAAAGCCCGCCGTGGCCGCCCCCGGCGGATTCTTCGCTGGCCGCGGCCGAGACGTCTGGATCATTGAGAATGGGCGCGTAGATCTTGCCGTCGGCGAAGAGCGGGCAGGAATTGCGCTGCTCGATGCCGAGTTTCAAGCGCCAGAGCAGTTTTCCGTCGAGCGCATCCACCGCCACCAAATATCCGATTTCGCTTGTCACATAAACGCGATCTCCGACCAGGATGGGGGAACTGGCCGAGGTGCGGATTTCATTGTCCCAAAGTTCCGCTTCGGAGCGCGGAACAATGACCGGGTCGGTGGCATTCGTCGGGGTGACGTGCGGAATCTTCAAACCAACCATCTGCCCCGGTTCATAGGGCGTGCCGTAAATGGCGACAATCTCATCGTTGTTATGCAAGACGACGGAAGCATTGATGCCCGCCTTGAAAAGAGGAATTCGAAAAATGGGCTGGCCGGTGCGCGCGTTGGCGCACACCACCGCGCCGTCGCCGGTGGCGGCGTAAAACACCCGTTTCCCGTCCAGCCAGCCGAGGACCGGGTAGGAATAGGAATTGTCCTTGGGCCGTGCGCCAGGAGTGGAGGCCCAGACCAGTTGGCCGGTGGCTTTATCGAAGGCGTAAAAGCGGTCCGCGGCGGGGCCTTGGCCGCCCCAATTGGCGGTGATGCCGCGCGTGATGACCAGGTCGCGATCCACCACCGGCGAAGCGGTGCGGCCGTTGGGAAAAGTCAGACGGCCATATTCTTCCATCATGGAATGTTCCCAGAGCGGCTTGCCATCCGAAGTGAACCCGGCAAAAATGCCTTGCGTGTCCTGGATATAGACATTGCCCGTTTCAGGATCAATCGTGGGACTGGAGGTCGAGTAGCGGAGATAAATTGTGTCACTCAGAAAATCCAGGTAGAGCTTTTGCCAGATTTTCCGGCCCGTTTCGGCGTCGAAACAAGCCACCCCTTCCGACAAATCCGGCCCTTCGCCCAAGTATCCCATGATATAAATGCGCCCGTTGCAGGCCACGGCGGTGGATTGCCCCGGGAAATCCGCCACCCACAAAGGATGGGCAGCGTCCAGGCTGCTGGGGAGGTTCTTTTCCGCGGAGGTGCCGTTTTGATTGGGACCGCGCCAGCTAAACCAGCCGGTGGGGACGGCGGAAAGGTTGTGGATGAAAAAGGAAAAGCCGAAAAGGCCCAACGCAACGGCAGTTTTCACTTTCATATCGTATGAACGCAAGTGAGCAAAATATTCAGACAACGAATCCCGGGCCAAACATCATTCCGACACGAAACGGACGATTAATTGGCTTCCAAGATGCAGACAATTATGCGACATATTTTGTCGGTGTGCAACTGAAATAATACTTACACGTACTATTTTTTATTCTCATGGCACGTGTCCGATCCCTGGCGAAACCTTCCGGCAGCCGCCCTCCCGAGCCTGCCGCGGGGGGGCGCCGCCTGCCTATCTTGCTGCGGCACGCCTGGTTCAGTCTCAACCAGACCTTCCGCCGGCGCCTCTTGCCCACGGGCATTACGCCGGACCAATACACCATTTTGCGCACCTTGGTGGAACATCAGCCGGAAGAATTGCGCCAAAGCGATTTAGCCCGGCTGATCGCCAGTGACCCGAACACCATCGCCGCGCTGGTGGAGCGGATGGCGGCCCTAGGCTGGGTTGCGCGGGTCCGGCACGAGCGGGACGGGAGAGCTTATCGTCTGCGGGTTTTGCCGGCCGGGCGGAAACAGTTTGAATTGGCGCGGCAGATCGCGCTGGCCCTGCAAAGCGAAGTGCTGGCGGATTGGCCGGAGCGGAAGCGCGAACAATTCCTCAAAGACCTTGCCTGGGTGGCCGATCGTTGCCGGGCGGTCGCCGGTGTTAAGGGTGAGAACGAGCGAGGTTAGGCCAACTATGCAGATGGAATGGGGAGCGCGGGCGTCCTCGCCCGCAGCCTTCGGCGGGACGCCGAAGGCTTCAGCGCCTTGAGGATTGCATGCCAAAAGGGGTCTTGAGTCCGGAGCCAGTCGGCGAGACGCCGACTGGTGGCGACCGGGACGGTCGCGCTCCCCGCTTCAACGGCATCGTTGTTGTTAATTGTTTTCCGCTTGCTCGATGCGGTAGAGGGCCGTTTTGCTCCGGAGGAAAAGGGCGCGGCCGGCGACGGCAGGCGAGGACATAAAACCAGTCCCCAATTGGTTGGTCGCCAGCACTTCGAAGTTCTTGCCCGCCGCAAGAACAGTCGTGGTTCCGGTCTGGCTAAAGCAATAGACCCGGCCATCTCCGAGGATGGGCGAGGCGGAATATTCTCCGCCGATGCGTTCGCGCCACAGTTCATGGCCTGTGGCTGTTTCGAGACATGAGGCAATGCCGCCATCATTGACCATAAAAAGAAGGCCCTCCGCCATCACCGGCGAAGGCTTGCGCGGCGGGCCGTGACTGACGCGCCAGACGGCCGCAGTGTCCGTGACGTCACCACGACCGTCCACGCGCAAGGCCACCATTTCAGCGGCGCCATTGCCCGTGGAAATAAAGGCCAAGCCGTGATCAAAAAGCGGCCGGGCGGCGGGAGAATATCCGCCGTGCCGGAACCTCCACAATTCGCGTCCGGTAACTGGATCGTAGCTGTAAGCGGCCTTGGAACCGGAGGTCAGGATTTGCGGGACGCCTTGCACGTCAATCACAATTGGGGTGGAGAAGGCCTTGCGAAAGTCGCCGCCACCCATGGGCTGTCCGTCGGCGGCCAGGTCTTTGTAATCGACGCTCCGGTCCGTTTTCCAAACCGTTTTGCCGGTGGTCTTGTCCAGGGCGGCCAGGTATTGGACGTCAATTCCGTCCATCGTGAGAATGAGCAGATTCTTATAGAGGACGGGGGACGAGCCGGGCCCGCGATAATGCCGGCAGGGCAGATCATCGCGTTTCCACAGCACCTGAAAATTCCCGGTGTCCAGACAGGCGGTGCCGTAACTGCCGAAGTGGACATAGACCCTGCCCGGTTCGATGACCGGCGAAGGCGAGGCGTAGCAATTGAGGTCGTTGCCCAGCGGTTCCGGAGAGTCACAATGAAAAACTTTCTGGTTGAAAACGACTTTGCCGCTGTCTTTATCGACGCAGACGGCAAAAAAGTCGTGCCCGTCCAGCGTAGCGGTGGTGAGCCAAATCTGTGAACCGAGAATCACCGGGGAAGACCAGCCGCGAAACGGAATCGGAGTATTTCAAACCACATTTTGGGTCTCGCTCCAACGCAACGGCAGGCCAATGAGAGCATTTGGCGCGGGCGGGACGGCATGGCCATCGCAATCAGGCCCGCGAAAGTCCGGCCAATCCCCGCCCGTGCCCGCGCCATAAACGGCCACAGTCAAAAAATAAAAGGCAACAAAAAGGGTCACGCTGAACCGGCGCATAACGAAAGGAGGATACAACAATTGAAGGGAGATGCAATAAGGAGTAAGCGACTCAAGCGACTCAATTGGCAATTGGTGGGAAATGAGACGTTCTGAAAGACTCCATTCCGGTTGACCTGGCTGCAATTTCTCGGTAAACAGATCCTCTACATATGAAACCGGGGCTAAGCAAAGCACTGTCCGACACCGCATGGATCGAAAACGCACAGGGGGAGCGTCTGAAGGTCGAATTGTTTAAAGAAGGGGACGAATTATTGGGGACAGTCTTTATTGAAAATGTTCCATATCACGTTTTTTTTGCCTCTCGAAAGAAAATGGGATGTGGTGGCGAGCAATTCATTGTTGACCGCGATCCGGATTACAACCCGAAGCAAACCGCTTCCGGACGGTATCTTCTGATCGCTCCTTACGCCGAGTAAGAATGAGCCGTGTCCCAAAGCCATTGCGCGATCGGAAAGATTGGACCCGCGAAGAATCTATCCTGGCGTTTGACCTCTATTGCAGAATTCCCTTCCGTAAAACCAAAGCAGACAATGCTGATGTGATTGCTCTTGCCGAGGTTCTGCAACGGACGCCCGCGTCCTTGGCGAGAAAGCTTGGCAATTTTGGAGCTTTTGATCCCGAACTGAGGAAACAAGAGATTTCTGGGCTGACTGAGGCGGACCCCATTCTTTAGACCACGAAGCGCGTAATTTAAGATGGACTCTTCCGGTCTGCTGTCATTTATAGTTATTGTTGTCTGCTGCTTCTTTCCGCGCTTCAAAGAACTTTCGAAAAG